>NZ_BAACAP010000249.1:0-160884 GCF_045865695.1 Scytonema hankhaensis NUACC26 | reverse complement strand
GTGGAAAATCCGCAACGTTCGGCAGTGTTAAAGTTGCTCTCAACTTGGAAGATTAATATAGAAATCAGTGGTGAGATTGATGAAGAAGAGCGGAGGTTACTTATGACATTATCACAAGCTTACTTAGAGTGGGAGCAACAGACTGAGCGTCGCGGACTCGAGCAAGGAATTGAGCAGGGGCAGCGTCTTGTCGTTGAGAACCTTCTCAAAGTTCGTTTTGGGGAATTAGACGAACAGCTTGCTGGTATCATTCCATCATTGTTACGACTTCCAACTGAGGAATATACTCGTTTGCTACTACAGCTGTCTCGCGAAGAGTTACTGGCAAGATGTTAGTATTCATTCAACTAACTTCATCTAGCTATGGCGAGATAGGTGAAAAGAGTTTGTTTAAGAATTTGTACTTTTAGATTCCGATGAATGTGGTTGATGTGCCCTTTCAAGAGGGTTGCTGATTTCCTTGAGATTCTCAAGGGTACAGCGCAAACGGGGCGACTTGGGATCTGATAAATCCAGCTCGTTCCACACAACTCGATATCCCCCCCCATGGATCTTACGCGCTCCAAGTAGACGCAAGACACCCAAGCCAATTGTCCAGGCAGATAAACGCTCCAAGATTGCAGCAGGACCAATGAGATATTCTTGGATCACCCATTCGCCGTTTTGTTGTTCTGCTCGAACTTCCTCAATTCTTCCGATTGGTTTTCCTTGGGAATCGACAACTTTTCTACCCAGTAGTTTTTCTAAATGAATTTCGCGAGTTGCCATTATTTACCTCCTGGAATGCGTTCAATGATATTTTCCCGCAGCCAGTTCTCATATGCTAGGGCTGGTGTCTCGCGAGCATCAAGATCGACATCAACATCAATTCCCACATCCAACACCTTTGACCAGGGAATTCGGAATGGTTCGCTATGCTTGGCACCCCACTTTGACTGAATGGCTGCAACCCATTGTTCTAAACGGGGATGCAGGCGACGAGCCAGAACGGTCATCCCAACTTCAATATAAGCGAGACGAGGGGGTTGGTCATCGCGCAACTCAACCACAATGCCATCGACTCGACCCATTTTGTGTCGATCGCGATCGACCAATTGATTGTCCAGTACATCCCGGATAATATCCATCTCAGCCTCCAAAGACTTCTACATAAATTTCCAATGGAATGGCAATGATTGCCAGAATAAACGATACTCCGATAACACCAATTACCAAGGCGTTACTAAACCAACCGTTACGATGTTGACCTACATAGGATTCATCATTAAGCAAAATCAGAAAGGGAAAAACTACAAGCGGCAGAATGGCTGCTGTAATCGCCATTGTAAAGAGGGTAAGCTTTAGGGGATCGATACCGATCGCGATCAATGTTGCCGACGCAAAAAGAAAGACAGTGTAGAGGGTGCTAAACCGAGCTGCATCCTTCGGACGAAGATTTTCACCCCAATTCCAGCCAAAGGATTGTGCTGTCACATACCCAATATCGAGGGTGACTTCTACAATAGCACCAAAGCAGGTAATCGCTAGTGATGCGGCGAATAGGTAAAAGCCCCAAATACCAAATGGTGCAGTCAGTACTAGTGCCACCTGCTCGTAGCGATCGACTTCAATTCCCCTGGGACCGAGTACCAGCGCTGACACAATCAGAACTCCCAAAGATACCAAACTGCCAAAACTCATCCCAATTCCTGCTACGATGCGATTGATCCCAAGATCCTTCTCAGTCCAATGGTTTTCTACAGCACCGGACGAGTAGAAATAGAACAGGTAAGGACTAATTAATGCACCTAAAATGCCAACCGCAATGAATAAATAGTGAGCAGTATCGTGACGCGGTAAAGTTGGTAATAATCCAACACCAAGTTGCGACAAATTCGGATGAAGTTTAAAGGTGGCAACAACAAAGACCAATGTTACTAATCCTAGTAGAGAGGTGCCGTCCTCAATCGCGTCAAAGTTACCTTTCCAAACTAGTAACCAAGCAGCAAACGCAACGGGAAACGCCCACCACTGAAAGCTGATACCTGTAACAAGCTGAAGAGCAATACAAACTCCACCGATTTCAGCAGCCAAAACTAAAAAATCTGTGGCAATTTCAGCAATGAATGGAAGAATATAAAATGTAAATCCCAGACGTTCGCGAACGGCATCAACGAGCGTGTGTTTGCTGACGGCTGCTAACCGTCCTGACATTTCCACCAGTACAATTACGCAAATCGTACCAAGGACGATCGCCCAAAGGAGCTGAAACCCAAAGGATGCTCCAGCTTCTGCAGCAGTTGCGATCGCTCCGACATCCAGAAAACCTCCTATACTAGTTAGAATGCCGAGCGTTACTTGGAGGAGTTTCTGAGCCTTCATAGCTGCTCCCCGCTTGTTTTCATGAGGCGCTCGAGAGCCTGTTTTTGAGTTGATAGCCGAGCGAGAGAATGGGTTAAGGTTGTGCGATCGTCAGTTTCTACAGCTTTCTCTAAGCTAACGACTGATTGTTGAAGCTGTTGAAACTGTTCAATTACCTTCGTTCTGGCTTGTGCTGGAGCAACTTTCGCCACAGTTTTAGATTCCTTGTCCAGTTCTTTTTGAGTCGTTTGCAGCGTTTGCTTAGCATAAACTGTTGGAACGGAACCTTTGAGCCTTGCTTCACCAACCATTTGGGCTGTAGCCGTCCAAGAGGCAATTGTTTCTAGCTCTTTTGCCAAATCTCTTGCAGAGGGTTGGGAGCTACACGCTGTAATCATGGGAAGCAGTAGTACAAGCTTCCAAAAACTATCGGCTCGCATCTCAAACTATTCCTTGTTGTTGAGAAACTGATGACTCTATTCTCCTCGGTGCTGCTTCATTTATGAATTACCCGCAAGATAGGTATACCTGTGATTTCTTACAAAATTTAAGATCTTACTAAACTTATCTCCCGTTAACAATATCTATTTCCAGTTCCAGTTTTTTATTCTTTCCGGAGGCAGAGAGAGATGAAGGGGATATAGAGATGGTAGATGCACCCTAATTGCCGCCCTCAGTCTGTGGCTGAGGGTTTTTCTATCTAAAGATTTGAGGCAATAAACTTGGAGCCATCCACAAAGCGTAAAAAATAAATCCAAAGAATAAGCTTATTAAAATAGTAAAAACATAACCAACACACATTAATAATCCATCAGATTCTATCGTAGCTACTGCTAAAAGCAATATTCCAACGGTAGGAATGGGATTAGTTAGAGGAATTGGTGAAATCAAAAGAAGAATTAACCAAGAAATACAAAGCCCATTAAATCTCCAAATAAAAGGATGGTCTGCAATTTTTGCCATCCTGGGACGGGTAATTTTTTCTAACAATCTAGTGACTCGTCCCAAGTTTCGTAGAAGTATTTCAGCAAAAGCGCGAGGAAATTTATACTTAGCTATTTTTCGCGGTAGCCAAGGCGATCGCCTTCCCAAAGCCATCTGTACTGATAATATCAAACCAGCACCACCAAAGGGACCTGTTAAACCGGGCGGTATAGGAAATAAGAAAGGTAATACCAATAATATAATCACCAGGCAAAATCCTCGCTCTGAGGTTTCAGCCAAAATATCACCTAGACTGAGCGGCTGTTCGGATAACCGTTGTAGCAGAGACTTAATATCTTGAGAAAACTTAAGATGCATTGAGCTTGAGCAAATGGTCACTGGTCACTGGTCACTGGTCACTGGTCACTGGTCACTGTTTACTGATGGAACTAATACACTTAAAGATTGAGGAAGAACGCGGAAATGAGCCGGAGTATATGTTGTAATCTCGCCATCAGTATTGATAGGACGAGGTTTACGAGTATACACTTCAATTTCTTCACCTGAAAGAGAACGAACTCCAGACCAATGAATGTGTCGCCCTTGCCGCATTGTGGGTATGATGGGAATGATTTGCCACCAGTGTCGAATTTCTAAACTATACAAATCCAATCTGCGATCGTCAATGGTGGCATCATGAACTACTGCCATTCCACCACCATAATAACGACCATTACCTACGGCAATTTGCACAGTTTTCACGCGAATTGATTGACCATTTATATGAATTTCAGCCTTAAAAGGTCGCGATTCCCAAATGACTTCTAAAGCAGTCACAATATAGGCGAATATTCCCCATCGTCGCTTAGCTTCTTTTGTCAGTTTCTGGGTAATTTGTACGCTCAATCCCATGCTAGCAACGTTAAAAAAGTGCTTGTCATTGACTACGCCTAAATCAATGCGTGCGATTTCTCCTTTAGCAATAACTTTGCACGCCTCTGATATGGAGTTGGGAATGCTCAATGTTCGAGCTAGATCGTTAGCAGTTCCTAAAGGTAAAATTCCCAGTGGTAAACGAGTCTCAACTAAAGCATCTACCGCCGCATTGAGGGTTCCATCACCACCACCAATAATGACTAAATCGACTTCTTTTTGGTAGCGGAGAATCATTTCTTGGAGATCTTGTGGTTTTTGGGTGGTTTCTTGAATCAAAACTAAACCCAATTCTTCAAGACAACGAATTGCTTCTGCTAAGCGTTTTTCTCCTTGACGGGCTTGGCTATTAACTAACAGTAGTGCGCGGTTTTTCACGATCATTTTTCGACTCTCAATCCGAAATAGGTTAAAACTAATTCAGTAGAACCGCTATTCACGACTTCATGAAATTCTCCCGGTTCCACAGCAACACAACTTCCTGGAACGAGAGGGTATTCGCGTGAGCGAAGCGCAAGCTGTACCCAGCTTATCGCTCACGCGAATAAATCCAGAGCCTGATTCCACAAAGAAGACCTCACACATATCATAATGTGCGTGAGCTGGGGAAGTTTGTCCGGGAGCAAAACGAGATTGAGAAAAGTTAGTCAGGTGGGGTAAATCCCCAAGCCGAAGCATGACCTTTTTCTTAATTTCAGGATTGTGAGAAACGGGTTCTTCTGGTAAGTCATTGAGAGAAGTAAATATCATTCTGGTTCTTGTTCTGGTCTCAAATCGTCAGATATTTCTACGATACCCCTATATCCATCCATCCTTACTCTCTGACCATCTTGCAGTATCCATGTTACACTTTTAACGTCCATAATTGCGGGTATTCCGTATTCACGAGCAATAATGGCTCCATGAGAAAGCCTTCCACCTGCTTCAGCAATCAATCCACCCGCTCTAACTAACAAAGGAGCCCATCCGGAATCAGTATAAGGAACTACTAGAATCGTATCCTTATCAACATCTACGACGGTTTGTAAGTCTCGCAACACCTTCACTTTGCCTTCCACTTGTCCCGGACTCGCAGGAATCCCTTGCAGAACTCGATCGGGTAATGCGATCGCACTTCGGAAAGGAAATTTTGGGGGATCGTTACCGTAAACTAACAAAGGTACTGGCTCTAACTGACGATCGTGGTCGAGGTCAGTTCGTCGCCATTTTACCAAGTCGTGTAAGCGATCGACAAAATCAGGCTCGAAATCTTCAACAAGACGCCGTACTTCATCAAAATCTAGGAAAAATATATCTCCTGGTTCTTCAAGCAAACCCGATTTTAACCATACCTGTTCTAAAGCAACAAAACACCAACGCAATTCAGCTAAAAGTCGGGAGTATACCTCAGTCACTCGCCCCTTTAGATCGACACGGCTTTGTACAAAACCTCTTTTTTTCTTACCTAGTGGCTTGGGGGGTGCTGGTTCGGGTAACTGTAGGAACTGTACAAACAAATTTCTGACTGCTGATGGTTCTTCCTTCCAAGTGGGAATAGCAATATCGGTTCCTACTTCACTCAAATAACCGTATTGACTCAGCAACTTCTCAAATTGTGCGATAGTCTCTTGTCCTTCAGGTGTTTGCTCTAACTCCTCAAATGCTTTATCTGCATCTAACTCAGGCATAATTCTTCGGGAAGAAGCAGCCAATTTTTGGAGACTTCGCAACGCCGCTATTTCTGGAGTCTTGCTATTATCGAGTTCCTCATCTTTGACTCGAAACATTGCTTGCCGCAATGCCGTACTTAGAGGAGCCATAATACTATAGTAGGTGGCACGACGGAGCAACTCCAAAATATCTTCTATTCTGGCGACTAACTTCACTGGATCGAGGTCTTCTACTGACTCCTGGTTTAACTGAGACAAAGCAGGAGCAAACCGCTTGCGGTTGTCCCATTGAAAATCCATTTTTAAACAGATTTCCCGCCAAATCAGCCGTATCAATCCAGGTAAGTTTCGTAAAGTTGTATCTACCGCAGGCTTACTCATTTTTGATCCCCGTGTCAGGAATTCCAAACTTTCGGGAGGTAAACCCATACGTTGGAAAATTTCTCCCAACAACGAAGCGTTAAAGTAAGCTCTGGAGTAGTGCAAAGTCGCTGTTTTGTTGAAATCTAACCCTACGGAACGTTCGCCCAAAACCAATGCAAAAATTCCTCCCCAAACACCACAAGTTAACGGGCGATTAATCGACCAAGTGAGTGGACGAATCAGTCCGGGAATAACTTCTGCTGCGATTTTCCGAGTCCAAATTGGTAGCAGTGTTGTTATGGGGCGTGCTTGTAGTACCCAGAGAGTTTGACCGTCAAAAGTCCATTCTATGTCTTGAGGAATTCCATGATAACGTTGCTCTATCCGCCGACATAGATATGCAACTTGCTTGATTAAAGCTGCTGGAATGCTGCCTTGACCTTCTAGTTCTATGGAAGTCAGGTTATCTGTATCGGTAATGTAAGCGCGATACTGTTCTGGCGTAGTTCGTCCAGAAACCACCTGAGTTGCATTTCCTGGAAGTGCTTCAATGACGACAGCATCTCCTTGCTTAGTAATGGGATCGCGGGTAAAAGCAACTCCAGAGTAGACTCCTTGTACTTGTTGCTGAACGAGGACTGCCATTGCTCCATTGTACACTCCGCGATCGCTACGGTATTGCTCTGCTGATAAACTATTGTAGGAAGCCTGACAGCGTGCGATCGCATCGCGCAATTCCTTTTTGGTTGTCACATTCAACACCGAGACATACTGACCTGCTGCTGAAGCCTGTTCGGTATCTTCACCTATAGCTGAGGAACGAACGACAAGAGGAAATAAACGCGATGGCTGAAGCAACTCTATTAACGGTTCGGGATCGTCATAAGGAGCCAGTACCCATCCCTTTGGGACTTGATAACCCCATCGCTTCACTTCTGCAAGTCTAGCCGCCTTTTGTCCGACCAAACTAGCATTTAAATCGTCATCCAGAGTTAAAATATCTTGTTCGCCTCGAAAAAATTTAAATGCTGCTTGCGTGTCTGGTTGCGCCTGTTCGATTGGTAAATTCAAATCATCAGGCATTTGTTTGTAAATCCAACCCAGTAAAACTGCTAGCGCCACAGCAGCGACAACGTGAGACGGATCTTCGCTGTGCAATATCCCCACAATCAGTGGAAACAAAATTAAAATACCAAATTTTGCCAGTTGTCTGGAGCGTACAATCGTAAAACTAACACTAGCTAGCAAAAATACAAATGTTGCTGCTAGGGGATCGTGTATGGCAAATCCCCAAACCACATTAGTCGTACCCGCACCTCGACCTGCTATGTATCGACCTAATACTAAGGCAATTAAAGCAACTAACTCCCACGCCGAGCCATCTTTGAAAATAGCACGGGCAAGTAAGACCGCTACAATACCCTTAATCGCTTCCGATAAGACTGCCAGCACACCTACCAACGTACCACCGTGGTAGAAGGCAGATGAGACACCAATGTTGCCTGTCCCCAATTGTGCTATCTTCCGCCTAGCTAGGGCTTGGGTAATCCAGGCAATAAGCGGTAGCGCACCTAGGAGGGGGCAGATAATACAGATAATTACAATACCCCAGAGTTCTAGCATTTTTAATTCTGATTTTAGATTTATTGTTAATCCAAAATCTAAAATCTGAAATTTAAAATTTTCCTAAATTTATAAAATTACAATAGTCGGATCGCAATCTTATCCATGAGCTTTAGTCAGTCGTTCGTCGAACGATAAAACTTAAGCTACCAGTCATCCCGAACTTAACACCTGCGATTGAAAACAGCGAGGAAGTCGGTTCGAGATGACCTCTTAAGGATAACTTAGCTTCTCAATTGTCGAGAGTCCGCTAAATAAAAATTAGTGGACTGCATAGGCGGCTTGAAGCGCCCAAATGATGAGCGCTGCTATCGCTCCCAGGAGTACCACGGAGAAGGTGGTGACTACTCTTGGGGAATCAGCGCCATCGAATTTCATGATTCCTCGATTTAAGTCGGACATAGCTTTATCAGCCTACTCCATATAATTCGATTGACTCGATTTTAATCGTTCGGTTTGCATTTTTCGCAAACTTTCTGCTAATCATTATGATTCAAATTTAGTAGCGTTGACATCGACATATTTACTTATACCCAAAGATAGGGCAGTTTCTTTTATACAGGATATTACTTGGAACTTTTGAAAAAAATAGTGTAAGTTGGAACTCTTTGTATCTGATTATTGTTTACAAAAATTTACTAGGGAGGTTTGTGGTGGTGAAAGTTGTTCTAGTTGTCAGTTTAGCGGTGGTTGTGGGATTATTTGTTGTTCTGGAGGTAGGATTGCGCTGGTTGTTTGGTTTTGGCAATCCCCTCACTTACGTTACAGATGAACAAATTGGCTATTTATTAGCCCCGAATCAGCATACCAAGCGCTTTGGCAATCGTATCGAAATTAATGAGTATTCCATGCGGGGCGCACCAGTACAAAAGTCTCTTCCATCTTCTACCCTACGAATACTGTTATTGGGTGATTCTATTGTGAACGGAGGATGGTGGACTGACCAGGATAAGACCATTTCTAGCTTAATGAGTCATTCCCTACCATCAGCTATTGCTCGTCGTTTCTCACAAGTGGAAGTTCTCAATGCTTCTGCTAACTCTTGGGGTCCGAGAAATGAATTAGCTTATCTGCAAAGGTTTGGGAATTTTCATGCTAAAGTTGTGGTGTTGGTTATTAATACGGATGATTTGTTTGCAACGGCTCCTACCTCTTTACCAGTAGGACGCGATCGCAACTATCCAGATCGAAAACCACCTCTTGCTTTGGTGGAAGTCTTTAACCGTTATGTCTTAAAACCGCAGCCAATTTCGGAGTTAGAAGCTGTACAGAAAGAAGGCGGCGATAGGGTGGGTATTAATTTGGAAGCTATTGGGAAAATTCATGAATTTGCACGTCAAGCAAACAGTGGATTTCTACTCGTGATGACTCCTCTGTTACGAGAAATTGGCGAACCGGGACCGAGAGATTACGAAATTAAGTCACGCGATCGTCTTAGTAAGTTTTGTCAAGAACAAAAAATAAATTATATAGACTTTTTGCCAGTATTTAATTCGACTCAATCTCCTAAGGCTTTATATCA
The DNA here is from genome assembly GCF_045865695.1 of Scytonema hankhaensis NUACC26. Lineage (NCBI taxonomy): Bacteria > Bacillati > Cyanobacteriota > Cyanophyceae > Nostocales > Scytonemataceae > Scytonema > Scytonema hankhaensis. The sequence continues at coordinate 151,530 of NZ_BAACAP010000249.1, read as the reverse complement.
CGACCACATTCACTTGAATTTACAGGGAAATCAACTCATCAATCAAGAAATTGAAAAAATTCTGGTTGAGATGTTGAGTTATGCAAGTAGGTTGGGTTGAGGAACGAAACCCAACAATTTGAGCCAATGTTGAAATTCACCATGGAACGAAACCCAACAATTCGATTAGATGTTGAGTTATACAAGTAGGTTGGGTTGAGGAACGAAACCCAACAATTCGATTAGATGTTAGGTTTAGATATAGTAAGAAATAATTAACCGCAGCCTGTAGCAGATGGACGCAGATAAATTTGTACTTCAGCAAACTAGGAAAGGCGATCGCACGCTCTTTATCAAGGAAATACTCCTCACTCTCAGGCTCAATGACGATGAACCAATTCTTATGCTTCTCAATTAACAAGGGTCGGAGACGTTCAAAAATTGGGCGACAACGCTGATAAAACACTTCTATCTCTAACTGGTGTTTTGCTTTTTCTTCATCTGAAATAGTACGTTCTGGAAATAGTTTTCCTCGATGAGGAGTGTGCTTGGAATCTAATTGTGTCATGACCGTAAGGATATTATCTTATTTTTATATTACAATTTATAATAAAATATAGACTTTTGCCAATAACTACGTTTTATAAAAAAAATAATTTTTTTATCTTTTATTCTGAAAACATCTACGTTTAAGATAAAAAATGTAACTAATTGATATCAATTGTATTCATATATTAAGTGTAGTTCCATTAAGGGAATGCTCTGAAATCAAAAAAATATATCAAAATAAATAATACTATAAATGCATTCTCAGAATTCAAGTTGCTAGCAACTCAGTAATTTTCTCTAGTGTGGTTTAAGAGGAAATTTCTTCATTCACTAATTGCGAGGCGGACAATATGGACGTTAATCAACTCCTGAGTCGATATGCAGCAGGAGAACGGGATTTTAATGGTATGAATTTGCATCAAGCAAATCTCAGCGATATTGATTTACGTGGTGCAAACTTTGGCGGAGCAGATTTAAGTGGCGCAAATCTCACGGGTGCAGATCTAAGTGGTTGCGATTTAAGCCGCGCAAATTTAACAGATGCCGATCTGAGTGGCGCAAACCTTATGGCTGCTAACTTAAGTGAAGTCAACTTAATTGGTGCTGACTTAATTAATATTAATTTGGAAAGAACTAACCTGAGTCGAGGCGATTTACGGAGTGCCAATTTAGTTAAAGCAAATTTGTGTGGTTCTAATCTTAGCGAAGCTGAATTGAGTGGTGCAGATTTCAGTGGGGCTAACCTCAGTCAGGCAAATTTAATTGGTAGCAATTTAAATGAAGCTGAATTGAATGGTGCAGACTTGAGCGGAGTTACCGTAGCTGAGAATGAAATGAGCAGTAGTAAGACATACACTGGCTTATCTCATAAATGGGTTACTTGGGCTGGTGGGTGTTAAATGAGGGTTAGTTGATAGTTGATAGTTGATAGTGGTTAGTAGTTAGTAGTTAGTTGAAAAATTTACTACTAACCAATGTACGGGCGCAATGCCTTGCGCCCCTACTAACCACTAACTACTAACTGTTACCAAACATTTATTCAGCAGTGATGTAATTTCTTGTCTATTTAAATTTCTGCCAATTACAACTAACTGATTTTTAGGTGCGGTTGTCCATTCATCAGCATATAAATGGTAACGAGGTCCGCTAAGTTGAAAGATATGGCGTAATTCACTATCATTGAACCAAAGAAAGCCTTTTGCTCGAAAGACTCCTGCTGGCATATCTTCTGTGAGAAATGCTTCAAATTTGTTAACATCAAAAGGGCGATCGCTTTGAAAGGAAATTGACATAAATCCATCATTTTCTAAATGATGGGAGTGATTACCGTGATGGTGGTGATGCTCGTGAGTGTCATCTTCAAAACTACAGACATCGTTTGCATTCAAACCTACGCCTAAAATTAATGCTAAAGGTACTTGACCATATGTAGAGTGCAGAATTTTTGCACTTACTTTGACATTATGGATGTATGCTTCTAGTTCTTGTAGCTTTTTTGGTGTAACAAGGTCAGTTTTATTGAGAAGAATAATATCTCCATATGTTAACTGTTTCAACGCCGCTTCACTTTGGAAGTGTTCGGAGTCAAAAGCTTCTGAATCAACAACAGTCAAGATAGAATCTAAGTTTGTCAGATCTCTGAGTTCTGTTCCTAGAAATGTCAGAACAATTGGTAGGGGATCGGCAATACCTGTTGTTTCTATGACTAAATAATCTATGCGTTCTTCTCGTTCTAAAACTCTATAAACTGCATCGACTAATCCATCATTAATCGTACAACAAATACAGCCATTACTTAGCTCTACCATGTCTTGGTCTACAGAAACGAGTAACTGGCTGTCAATATTGATGTCACCAAACTCATTCACAAGTACAGCGACTTTTAAGTTTTGTTTATTTTTTAGGATTTGATTCAAGAGTGTGGTTTTGCCACTTCCTAAAAATCCCGTAATGATGGTCACAGGCATTCCTCTTTTGGGAATATCGGTAACAGCATTCTTTTCTTGCGCGGTCAGTTGAGTCATGGGAAATTTATCTATGTACAAATAGAAAAGGAATCTTGGAGTTACCCATACCTATTGACCCCGAACCTTTAGTAAAAGGGTGCAGGGTGCATTGATATGTTATACGTTTGATTTTTAACTTGTTTTTAGAATTGCGTCAAGCATGATAATATTTATCGCAACTACTGAGAAAAGTATAGTAAAAAACACGCTAGCAAGAAATAAAGTGTATGCTGTAGCTGTGAGTCACCAAGGCTCCAAGACAAGAGTTATCCCTTGAAAATACTATGTCTCATGTCAGTATCCCGAACACAGTTCACACTTACGACATTATCTGCTTCGGAGATGAAGTTCCTGGCATTCTTGCCTTAGTTTGTGCGGTTAGGGAATACTACCGTCAAAAGAATCAATATCCCCGAACTCTACTCCTGTTTAAAGGAAATGCTAAGGTTGGGATCGGGGGTCATTTAGTACGAGGTCGATGGTCTTATCTCAATCGTTGTATCGTACCTCCTGCAATTCACCAATCACTAGATTTAGAAATGTTTGGCGATCCTCCTGCAATTTATCAGGAGTTCTTGCAACGGGCGGGGGTGGAACAGTATGCTCTCGATCCAGACAAAGCAGATGCTGTTTTGCGAGAGATGTTGTATGAAGCGCATGTGGATATAGAGAGTAATATAGAGATTGACTTTGCGATCGCGGAAGGAAAAAAAATCAAGGGGATCAAACTTACTAAAGATGAGACTTATTTGGGTAAACAGTTTATTGATTGCACGGTTAATGCGGAATTTGCGTTTTCATGCGGAGTGAAAAAACTCAAGGGATTTCAAACTTTTGGTTTGCCAGATTCAGAATTAGCCGTGACTTTAGTTTTTGAAACTTACGGGTTAAGTCTTGAAAAAATCCAGAGTTTAGAGTTAAATTATTTGCAATTTCTAACAAATCCAGTCGATCCAGACGCGAGAAAGTGGATAGATATTGCAGCAGGTGGTAATGCAGCGATCGCAAAACAGTTAAGAGAAGATTTGCTAGATGAAGAAGGTAATCTCAAAACAATGATAGTAGGCAAAGATTATATAGATATACGGAGTAGAGCGATATCTATTGCCTATCATGCTGTTAGAGGAACACCTATCGACTTAGAATCTGGCAATGCTATTTTTGACAAAGGTAAAGTCACAATTTTGTCTAAAGGTCGATTGTCTTGGAATGGATTGTTATATAAAGTCAACGCCGAACAAGCAGAAGGACTCGCACGGGCTAAAGCCAAACCAACATTAGAAATGCTCAATGAGATACTGTTTGTGAGAAAGTGGTTTGAAAGCATTGGTGCTTCTGAAGTTAAGCACGCACCAGAATTGTGTATTCCCCATGCAGGTAATATTTTAGGAGCAGTGAAACCTCTGTGTGGATATGAAATGCTAGCAGGTGGCGTACCGGAAAGAGAAGCTTTAGGAACCTTTGGCTATCATTTTAATACTCGCAATGAAATAGAAGGTTTAGCTCTTAAAGCAACTGAAAAAGGTTTCGATCGCAAGGTGTTAGAGCATCCACCGTTATTTAATATTGGCATTCAACATGCATTGATTAAAGATGTACCTAATTTGGCAGTGGTTAGTCCCGCATCTGGATTTGTTGGTTATGCTTGTCTTCCTGGAAGAATAGTAGAATTTAACTGTGGTGTCGGTCAGGGAGTGGGAATTGCTGCAGGAATTGCGATCGCACAACAGCGAAACCTTGCGGAAATTTCTAATTTAGAAGTGCGAAACGTGTTAGCACAAACAGGACGATTATCTCAAATTTACGGTACGAGCAACGCCCAGAAAGTAGAAGAACTCGAAGATTTTGAACTGGAAATGGCTGTTCAAATTGGTTCCAACTTTACTCTTAACTCAAGAATGTTGTAAAAATGTGTAAATTTTTATACGTAATGTATTTAAAGTAGTATTATGGATAAAAAATTTATTTCATCTTTTGCGAAATAGTCTCCAGTGAATGAGCAATATAAGATATAGTGTCACAAACTTTACCCAGTTTAAGTTTTCAATACTTTAATATGAATGAAGATGTTCAGTTCTTTCGTATATTCGGTTCAATATTTGCGGGTATTGGTAGTCTATTTGCTGCTATAGGTATAATGACTGGAGTAAGTACTCATTCCTTCGTAAACACGTCAATACTAACACAAGGAACAGTCATTACATTAGTGGAGCGTTTATCAACTGATAGCGATGGTAACTCTTCGTTTCTTTACCATCCAGTGGTGAGATTTACTACCAACTCTGGCGAACCAACAATTTTTGAAGCAGGGGGTAGCAACCCACCAGCATTTACTTTAGGTCAGCAAGTAGAAGTACGGTATAGTCCTCAAAATCCAAAGGAAGCCTCCATCGACTCCTGGTTTGAACTATGGTTTTTGCCAGTTATCATTACCAGTACAAGTTTAGTTTTTGTATTGATTGGAGGAATTGTACTTATCAAGTCGTTTCCGCGTTTGATGAAGTATAAGTCATGAAGGTCTGACTAAAGCCTTCTTTACTCCCTTTTCGCTCTAAAATTCCACTCAATTTGTAGGCTTAGTTTTTGCACCACAGGTGTAGTTTCACTAAATCCTTCTCAAAAATTCCAGGATTTGTTTGCTTTTAAACTCTTTCACCAATTGACGTAAATAAGTAGCAAAAGGTACATATTGCTCGTCCAATTTCTCTAATTCTACGGCTCGTTTAGCAATGCTTTTAAGATCGCCTTTCATTGCTAAATGAAGCAAAAGCGCTAGTTCTTCTGCTGGTGGAGTCACAAGGGATTGAGTATCAGCGATTTGGGAAGTGGGAGTATTCAGTTGTACGTTGTTATTTATTTCTTCATAAACCCATTCCAGAGCCAAATGAATTCTTAATTTTTCTAAAAGCTCAGCTTTTTTAATCGGTTTGGGAAGAAAATCATCGCAACCCACTTCTCGGCTTTGCTGTCGCTCGAATTCAAAAACACTAGCAGATACAGCTATCACAACTATATCTTGGAAGTTTGGTAACATCTTGAGGCGACGGGTAGCCTCAAAACCATCCATCACTGTCATCACTAAGTCCATAAAAATAATATCTGGCTCAAATTCCCGTGCTTTATGAATACCATCTAAGCCATCTGTTGCTTCTGCAACTTCAAACCCTAAAGGCTGTAGTAAATTTGCTAAAACAGAACGATTTGCCCATTTGTCATCTACAACCAAAACTTTTCGCCTAGCGCCTAAATAACCAATAATATTTGTCTGAACACTGTTGACACTAGATTGAAGGGTAATTTCGGGTAGCTCCAAATCAAACCAAAAAATACTACCTTTACCTAAAGTACTCTCCACCTTCAGTTCCCCGCCCATCATCTGAACCAATTGACGGCTAATTGTCAAACCTAACCCCGTTCCCTCAGTCTTGCGGCTATGTTCCCCAACTTGCTTAAATGGCAAAAATATTTCCTCTAATTGCTCTAGCGGAATGCCAATACCCGTATCTTCAACCTGAAAGCGAATTTTAGGGGTTGGCGATTGGGAATTGGCGATTGGGGATTGGGTAGACAAGGGAGAATGTGCTACCTTGTCCTCCTTGTCTTTATTCCCCAGTCCCCATTGCCCCTTATCCCCAGAGGGGGCCCCGAGTTCCCCAGTCCTCATTCCCCAGTCCCTAGTCCCCATTCCCCAGTCCCCATTGCCCCTTATCCCCAGAGGGGGCTCCGAATTCCCCAATCCCTCTACCGTAAAAGTTATACTGCCTTTTTCCGTAAACTTGATAGCATTGCTCAGTAAATTCATTAAAACTTGACGCAATCGTTTTTCATCAGCTCGAATAATTATTGGTAGGGGAGAAGGTGTTTGGTAAATTAATGAAATTTTCTTTTGTTCGGTACGGAGACGATAAAGTTGGACAATACTCTCAAGAAATTCTGGAAAATTAAACTCCTTAGAGTAAAGCTCCATTTCCCGCGCTTCAATTTTAGAGAGATCTAAAATATCGTTGATGAGTGTTAGTAGGTGTTCGCCACATTGATGAATAACGTTTATACCCTTCGTTTGCTTATCTGTTAAACTTTTATCTTTCTGAAAAATTTGAGTGTAACCTAATATACCATTAAGCGGTGTGCGAAGTTCATGACTCACGTTTGCAAGAAATTCGCTTTTAGCTTGGTTGGCAGATGCAGCTACTTCTTCTGCTCGTTGACGATCGCGAATTTCTTGTTGCAAGCGTGAATTTTTTACTTGTAGCTCTAAGGTACGCTCTTGTACTTTTGTTTCTAGAGTTCGATTGGAATCTTCTAAATCATTATACAAACGTGCATTCTCAATTGAGATTGCAGCTTGAGAAGATAAAAGTTGTAAAACTTCTAAACGCTCTGGTGTAAATGCTCCAGTAATCAAGTTATTTTCTAAATAAAGAATGCCAATCAGTTTACCTTGATTAATAATTGGCGTGCATAAAATAGATTTTGGTTGATAAGTAATGATATAATCATCTGCTGCAAAAACTTTCTCAGAAGTTGCATTATTTAAAACAACATTTTCATGAGTTCGATACACGTAATTAATGATAGATGTTGGTATGTTTTGACTGGAAGATACGGGAATTGCTCGCTTCACTATGATTTCACTTTGACCGTAATTTCTCGTCGCTTCTATAAATAGCTCTCCTGCTTTTTCTAAAATAAAAGCTCCTGATTCTGCACCAGCATTTTCAATTGCGATTTGCATTAATTTAGCAAGTAATTTGTCTAAAACAATTTCACTTGAAAGCGCCAAAGATGCTTTCATTACAGCAGCTAAGTCAAAAATTTTCTCGCTATTTGTCGTGGTAGAATTAATTGTACTATTTATCTCTAAAATTCTATTTTTTTGATTGTAAAATTGAGATAATAACTGTGGATATTTAGAAGCTAAATATTTAACTTTTGTCGTTGCTCCCCAACACATATATCCATAATAAGCATCAGTTAGATAAATCTGTGCTACTTTTTCTCTTCCACGCTCAAGATAAAATTTTGCTGCTAGTTCGTTAGAGAGTGCTTCCTCTTGAATATATCCCTGTTCTTTAGCTCCACTGATAGCGCGATCGTAAAACTCTGCTGCTTGCCAACATTGTCCTAAAACTCGTGCTTTTTCTGCCTCCACAAGTTCGTACTTGTGCTGAAAGTTCATAGGGGCATATTTTGCCCATTTTTGTATTTTTTCCTGGTTATTTATGACTCTACTTAAAAGGTATTCTTGTTGTAAATGCGATACTGAGCGATATATAGCAAGTTGTGCTAATGAATCGTAGAAATAGAATATTGGTACAATTAACCATCCTCTAACTCCATCTAAATACTGTTCGGCTTTAATGGCATTTTCTGCAGCTTGAGAAAATTCACTGAATAAATAACAGAGGATTAATTTGTTAAGAAACACATGGTAAACTAGCGTGCGCTCGTTAGATTGAATATGAAGTGGTAGAAATTGGTCTTCATTGTAAACATCACCAAGTAAATGGCAAGGATTTTCAGTAATTTTTATTAAATTAAAAACTGCTTGATGAAACATTTGATGTAATTTTAAAGCAGATTCTTGATTAACTAGAGCGATCGCTTGACCATATCTAGCCATATCCTGTTCGAGACTATTTAACTCAAAACCACTCCAATATGAATATTGACAATAATTACTTGCTGAATATCCAGTATGTATCAAATCTCCATGTTCCAATCCACTAGAGTAAGCATCTTCTAGAAGTGGTAAGGTTTCCCTAACATGATGTTTCCAATGGAGTATGAACGTTGCAACCTTAAATAAAGTTTGACTTCTGACCTCGCGAGCATCTAACCGTTCTAATAAATCTAATGCTAATTGTCCAAATTTATAAGCAGTATCAATATCTTCCAAGAATCCACCAAAAATAACTCCATAATCAGCAAACCCACTAGCAGACAGAGGAACATTACCATTTTGAATAGATAGCTTAACTTGCTCGCAAGCCATCAAAATAAATAGTGCAGGTGCAAATTGATAGGCAGCAGGAACCAAACTTGCTATCAGCCGAAAAGCTGCTAACTTATTTGCATCTCTCATAGATGGCAAATCAATTAAATCTTCTATACTTCTATCGGTCAAAGATGCCGTTATTTCCTCAATTGCTCGCTGAATATCCAGAGGAGTTGGCGATTCAGACAGTTCCACTCCCAGTATTTCCAAAGCTTGGAGACCGACCTTCACCGCTTCAAGGAGTTTTCTTTGTACTGCATAAGCTTTGATTCGTAACTCATAAACTTTCACTTTGTCCAGTTGAGTTTTAGCTTGTTGTAGCACAACTTCAACCAATTGCTCCATATACTCAAAATCACCATTAAGAAATACTGCTTCGGTAGTTTCCTGATATAAACTCAACGCCAATTCATAACGTTTCTGCCAACTAGAAGCAGGCAATAATTTTAACCCTAGATTTAAATAACGAACAGCAGAGTCATAAGCAGTTGCTGCTTTTGCTTTCTGACCAGCTATAAGATTGAGTTCAGCCAGTTCATATTTTTGTGACTCTAAAGTTAATAAATCCTGACCGTAATTCAGTTGATTGACTAAAGCAAAAATATCTTCTCTTCGTTCTTCAGGGGTCAAATTTTGTAGTAGCAAATCACCAATTTTTAAGTGAGTTTCCTTTTTCTGTGAATCTGCAATTAGAGAATAAGCTGCTTGTTGAACTCGGTCATGTAAAAACTTGTAAGCGATTGGGAATTCGGGATTAGCGATTGGTGAAGAGGAAGATTCTTGTCCAGCCTCCAGCCCCCAGTCCCCGGTCTCTATTGTTTCCGAATCAAATAGAAGGGGAATTTTATAATACTGACTCAAGGGCAAAACTAAACCTGCTTGTAGAGATTCCCATAAATCTGTAGCTGTTTCTGATAAAGATTTTTGATTAACAATACTGAGAATATCGAGAGTAAACTTATCCCCAATACAAGCAGCTAACTTTAAGACATTCTGGGTTCTTAATGACAGTTTTTGAATCCTAGAAACCATCAAATCAACGACATTTTCGGTAATATCAATATCTTTAAGCTGCTCGATATCCCACTGCCAGAAACCTTCATTAAAATTAAATATTAATAAATCTTCTTGAGATAGAGATTTCAGTAAATGAATTAAAAAGAAAGGATTTCCTTGAGTTTTATTAAATACTAACTCAGAGAATGGTTGTGACTTTTCTTCGTCAGTATGGAAAGCTTCGCTAATTAATTGGTTGACATGATAAAGTAGTAAAGGCTGAAGTATAATATTGTTAATAGTTATACCCAATGATTGAATTTCTTCTAACATCAGCATCAAAGGATGGGATTCATTAACTTCGTTATCTCGATATGCTCCTATAAGTAATAGATATTGGCTATCTAAGTTACTTATGAGCATTTGAATCAATTTTAAAGAAGCTAAGTCTGCCCATTGTAAATCATCTAAGAATATAACGAGTGGGTGCTCTTTTTGGCAAAAAACATGAATGAATTGTTGAAACACCCTATTAAATCGGTTTTTTGATTCGGTTAGCCCTAATTGAGGAACCTCTGGCTGACGACCAATAACCCATTCAACTTCAGGGATAACATCAATAATAATTTGACCGTTAGAATTAAGAGCATTTAGAATTTTTGTTTTCCAAATTGCTATTCTTTCATGACTCTCTGTTAAAATTTGTCGTGTGAGTTCTTGAAAAGCTTGAATTAAAGAAACATAGGGAATATTTCGCTTAAATTGGTCAAATTTACCAGAAATAAAATATGCTTGTTGGCACACAATTGCTTGATGAACTTCATTCACCAAAGAGGTTTTACCAATACCTGAATAACCGCTAACTAACATCATTTCAGTTGCACCAAGACTAACTCGCTTAAAAGCATTTATTAAAGCGGTAACTTCTTGTTCGCGACCGTAAAGTTTTTGAGGAATCAGAAATTGACTGTACAAATCGAGCTGACCGATAAGAAAATCTTCAATTTTTCCTGTTGTTTCTAATTTTCTCAGACATTCTTCTAAGTCAGCTTTGAGTCCCAAAGCACTTTGATATCTCTCTTCAGCAGTCTTAGCTAATAACTTCATGACAATATCAGAAATTGCTTTGGGAATTTTAGGATTCACTTGGCAAACTGGTATTGGTGTTCTAGCAATATGGCAATGAACTAATTCCAAGGGCTCTGTTGCTTGAAACGGTAGTTGTCCTGTTAGCAATTCATAGAAAGTGACCCCTAGAGAGTAAAAATCAGTTCGATAGTCAATGGAGCGGTTCATCCTTCCCGTTTGCTCTGGCGACATATAGGCTAGAGTGCCTTCAAGCAGATGGGAATTATCCATCGTTGAATTTTCCGTTAGCAGAAAAGATGAAAACCTAAAATCTATAATTTGAACTTGACCTGTTTTTATGTTAATGAAAATATGATAGGGTTGAATATCTTTATGAATAATATGATTTTGATGTAACTGAGCTAGAGTTGATGCTAGTTGAATTGCAATTTGCAAAAAACTTTTTAACTCAATTTTTCTTGTATTAATCAAATTTTTTAAAGGTTCTCCTCCAAAATCCGACAAAATAAGTGCCAAACCATTTTTGTAACTGACCTCGGCTAGGGGTTTGACAATTCCTTGTATGTCAAGGTTTTGCAAGATGTTATATTCGTGTCTTAATTGCGCGAGTTGTTTAATGCTTGGGTACTCCGCTTTGAGCGTTTTGATCGTTACCCAAGTTGGTGCAGTCTTCCTTAAAGCACGATAAATTCTGGTATTGGCATCTTCATAAAGGACTTCCGTAAATTGGTACTCGGCAATATTGAGACTCATTTTTATTAGTTAGCTAATGCAACTCGATATTCAGCAGTGCCTTCTATATTAGTTCCTCTAAACTCTAACTTCAGTAGGAGATGTTTCGGAGTAAATACTAGAAGTATAAAAACCAGAACAGGATATGCAATCCTAAATCATTTGTGAAAAGTTAGATCCCCCGACTTCTTTTAAGGATGCTGTTGACGAACAGTCAGTCCGACCTCTCACCTCGTTCCCAGCCAGAGGCTGGGAACGAGAAGCTACAGAGTATTAAATGGGGGAATACTCACTAAAAGATTTCCTATCGTGTTATTCTTGCAGCAGGAATGAGATGCTCGCTAATTTGTACAATCGCCATCGCTTTACCGTAAGCTTCTTCTACGCTAAAACCCTGCCAAACTAACCCTTCTGCATACCGACGACGCTTTAAACCTAGTTCTACATGGGTTCCAGGATTGCGATACAAGGACAGTATTGCGGGGAGTTCTTCCCATTGCTTGTTTTTGAGGATACGACGAATAGAATCAAAATCGCCCTCGGTCATAAATTTACTACCTAAGTTGTAACCAAAACAGAGCAATGCTCCTTTTTGGTTTTCATTCATCTGTTCCCAAAAAGGAACGCTTTGTTCTAAATCTCTCACGTACCGATCGCCTAGCTGCAAGATTAATAATTTATCTGCTCGCTCTTGAGTGATGCGATCGCCAATCTGCCATGAAGATCCATCTTCCTTGATAGTACATCCCCAGCCTATTGTGATAGGTTCATTACCTGAAAGTGGGTCGGGATAAGCATCAAGGAAACAGCTTTCAAACTTTCTGATAAGTTCTACTCCGACACGAGGAAGATTGTTTGAAACTTGAAGGACTGCATATACGGAGGGACAACTGCCAAGGTTCCAATCTACGTATAAGTATCTTGGATCGGTATCGCGCAACCACGCAACGACTTTTCTCATGTCGTTTAACTCATAAGTAACCGGACATCCAACAGAACCAGATTTTCCTTGGTTAGCATTGTGGTCGTTATGAATGACAATTGCAGAGCGTCCCGTTGTACCGGGTCCATCATAAGTTAAAGGAACGCTAACTGGACCAATACCCTCGCCGTGACTGGCATTCCAGTTGTCTTTACCACCAGCCCAAAAAAGATTTTCTATTCTCCAACGTCCTTCTGGTAGAGGTTCGCCACTACCTGAGATGCTATCTATTCCTTTGCGGAAGTACTGCTTTGATGGCTGTCCCGAACGCATATTTATTTCATCAACCACTTGACCATTTTTAAAATACTGGAGTTTAAGGGCTTGGCAACCAAACTGGTCTTTCTCCGGAGTTCGGGTTAATCTCAAGTAGTTCAATCCTAGTTGAGGTTGGGGGGTGGTAGTGTTCTTGAGTTTCAGTAATGCTTTAGCTGTGCTCGCTCCGAGATATTCAGGCTCTTGTAAGTACGATGCTGTTTTAAAGTCAGCAAATGCCTGCTGTGTAGCCGCGTCAGCAATGCCATTAATGGTTACAAAGTAACCTCCATCGCTTAAACATTCCTGCACTTCTATTATCAGTTCTTTAGGGAGTTGAGAGAGCTTTAAATTAGTAGAGTAGGTGGCTAAATCCATGTTGTCTTGTTACCCTGATGCAATATTTCCAGCATCAGAAATTACAGTATTTTTTGGCATCCGTGGGTATCGGGAATTTTACATAAGGATTGTGTGAGGAAGCAATGACCAGTTAGGATAAGATTGGTAGTGCAGTGCAATTAAGATTTATTGGGTTACTCCTAACATATGGCATTTGACATTTTACCGGGCAAAAGCTTTCCAATTGGTGCAACAATTCCGTATTTGATTTTAGTTAAGTGTGTTTGTTGACAAAGATGCTGTTTTACGCATTTTTTCTCAAAAAACTCCGAATTATATTTTAATAAAAAAAAATCTGCGTGAAAAATCGGAAATTGACCGACCAAAGGCTAATCTAATATGCTTAAAAAAGTAATTATTTCAATTTATTTCTCAAAAAAATATGTACCCCGAATTAATAGGCACTTATAACTTACCATTAGTCATACTTTCTTTCATAATTGCAGCGATCGCCTCATACACAGCCCTAGATTTGTCGGGTCGAGTCACCCTTGCCTCGAAATGGCGACGACTGCAATGGTTGCTTGGGGGATCTATTGTCATGGGTGCTGGAATTTGGGCGATGCATTTTATTGCTATGCTAGCTTTCCAGTTGCCTCAACCTGTTAACTACGATCTAAAGATAACCTTGCTCTCGCTACTGTGTTCGATTGTAGCATCCGGTCTGGCTTTGTGGTTGCTAAGTCAATCTGTCAATGTACCGCTTGTTATCACTGGTGGCATTTGCATGGGAATTGCAATTGCGGGTATGCATTACACGGGTATGGCAGCCATGCGGCTTCAAGCAAGCATAAAGTATGACTGGTGGTTGGTTAGTTTATCAATTGCGATCGCAATAATTGCTTCTTTTGCTGCTCTATGGCTGGCGTTTAGGCTGCAAAATCGTCAATTGAAAGGAGTGATTTGGCAAAAACTTGGCAGCGCCTTATTAATGGGAGTTGCCATTAGCGGTATGCACTATACCGGAATGAGGGCAACTCATTTTAAACAAGTTGTCAATATGCCAGTTCAAGCATCATCGCTAGTCACTCAGTCAAAGTTAGCTACGATAATTGGAGTTGCAACACTATTACTTTTGCTCCTAGCCCTGTTAACTTCCTTAATAGAGCAATACATAACAGCTCAATTATTTCAGCAACAAGCTTTGGAAGAGAGTGAAAAGCGCTTCCGGACACTCATTCAAAAGATGCAGGTGGGGGTTTTATTGCTGAACGCAAATGCAGAAATTCTCATTAGCAATCAAGCAGCTATTCATTTACTCGCTCTTCAGGAAGAAAATAAACAACCCCAAGTGTTTGGCGAGCAGTCATTGCTACGTGAAGATGGTACAAGCTTTTCAAAAACAGAATTACCCGTGCAACAAGCCATTGCTTTAAAAACTTCAATTCAGAATGTTGTCGTAGGTATCAAGCATTCTCAAAGCCAAAAAGAACGTTGGTTACTTGTCAATGCAGATCCCGAAATAGCCAAAGATGGAAGTGTTGAGAGGGTTGTTTGTACTTTAAGCGATATCACTCAAAGAAAACAAGCAGAAGAATTACTCGCCTCAAGTATAAAACGAGAAAAGGCTATTGCCTTCGTCATTCAACGGATGCGTCAAACTCTAGAAATCAAGCAAATTTTTAGTGCGACAACACAAGAACTGCGACAAGTGTTGAATTGCGATCGCGTGATGGTTTATCGTTTTAATCCAGACTGGAGTGGAGAAGTTGTTGCGGAATCAGTAGCCCAAGGATGGCGAAAACTGATATCATCTCAAAAAAATCAGCCAAAACTTACACAGAATGCGATCGAACGCGATAATTGCACTGTGAAAGAAATGGGCGATGCAAATGAAGTCATACAAGACACCTATCTATATGAGAACCAAGGTGGAATTTATCGTTCTGGAACAAGTTACCGATGTGTACCAGACATTTATACAGCAGGCTTTGACCGTTGCTATGTAGAATTCTTAGAACAATTTCAAGCACGCGCCTACATTATAGTTCCCATATATTGCAGCAATCAACTGTGGGGACTGTTAGCAACATATCAAAACTCTGGTCCCTATCAATGGAAAGAAGCTGAAATTAAAATGCTCGTTCAAATTGGAGCACAGTTAGGAGTCGCCATTCAACAAGCAGAACTTTTAGAGCAAACCCAAAAGCAATCCGCCGAACTCAAAACAGCCAAAGAAACTGCTGATGCAGCCAACCGTGCTAAAAGCGAATTTTTAGCAAATATGAGCCATGAGTTAAGAACACCGCTTAATGCCATTTTGGGCTTTACGCAACTTATGAACCATAACAACTCTATATCTGCCGAATATCAGCAATATCTCAAAATCATCAATCGTAGTGGCGAACATTTGTTGGACTTGATTAACGATATTTTACAAATGTCCAAGATTGAAGCAGGACGAGTCACGTTAAATGAAAATTACTTTGACTTATACCGATTGCTTAGTAGCTTAGAGGGAATGCTAGCACTCAAGGCACAATCTAAAAATTTACACCTCATTTTTGAGCGCACTACAGAAGTTCCTCAATACATTAGAGCTGATGAGAGCAAACTTCGTCAAGTACTCATTAACTTGCTTGATAATGCCATCAAATTTACTTCACAAGGAAGCGTCAAATTGCGGATTTCCGTAGTACTAGAAGGAGATAAAGGGACAAAAGGATACAAAAACAAGGTATTTCCCTCTGTCTCTTCCTCTCTCCCCCTTCCCCTTTCTTCTTCTTTCTATATCTTATTTGAAGTAATAGACACGGGACTTGGTATTCGCCAAGAAGAGTTCGAGCGGTTATTTCAAGCTTTTGGACAAACCACAACTGGTCTAAAATCCGGACAAGGAACTGGTTTGGGTTTATCCATCAGTTATAAATTTGTAGAAATTATGGGGGGACAAATCTGGGTTAGTAGCACGTTAGGCGTTGGAAGTCAGTTCAGCTTTACTATTTCGGCACAAGAAACAACTGAAGAACAAGTAAATATTTCTAATGAGTTGACACCCAAACAAGTTATTAGTTTAGCTCTAGGAGAACCGTCTTATAAAATTTTAGTTGTTGAGGACAGGCAAACCAACCGTTTGCTACTCGTCAAACTTCTTTCTAGTATTGGTTTCCAAGTACAAGAAGTGACCAACGGACAAGAAGCCCTAGCGATTTGGGAAAACTGGCGACCTCACTTAATTTTTATGGATATGCGGATGCCAATGATGGATGGTTATGAAGCAACTAGATTGATTAAGGAAAGGGAAAAGCAATTAATGTTCGGGAACTTCCAAGCCAAAACTATCATCATTGCCCTCACAGCTAGCGCCTTTGAAGAAGACAAACACAAAATACTGAGCGCTGGTTGCGATGACCTTTTAAGTAAACCATTTCAAGAGAAAGAACTCTTGGCAAAAATAAGCAAATATTTAGGCGTGCAGTATCTTTATAAAGAAGATTGTCAGAATGGAGATATTGGGTCATCTCATCGTACATTTATTTCTAGTTCTACTTCTTTGGCAGAGCAAATAGCAAGTATGCCTAGAGATTGGGTAGTACAACTTCACAATGCTGCTTGCCAAGGCAATGATGAACTCATTTTTCGATTAATAGCAGAAATTTCAGAGGAACAAACATATTTGAGACAAGCATTAAAAGTTTTGGTTGATAATTTTGATTTTGAGCAAGTTATGATGTTGACTCAATAGTTGTCAATTGTCATTTGTCATTAGTCATTTGTCATTAGTTATAGCGTTTCCCAGTCTGCTGAGGTACAAATTCATCCGCGTCCATCTGCGTCCATCTGCGGTTAATTATTTTTTCGATGTACCTCACGGAAGTGGGAATTGCTATATTAGTCATTGGTCATTAGTCATTGGTCAATTGTCATTAGTACTAGCTATCAAGCCTTTGAAATAAATAAAGCCATAGGGGAAGAGAACTGTTAATCGCAATTAATCGTACTAAATGACCTGCTGTGACGATTTCTACATTATGATGTAGAGCTAAAGCAACTAGAATCATTTCTGCCGAGCCACCAGGAGCAGTTACTAAAAGACAGGTTAACCAATCCCAAGAAGTTAATTGCATAGCAAGAACTGTGGCTGCAACGCCAGTTAGTAAGGTCATTGCTACAGACACAAAAGCATAAGCTATGCTCTTTTTGCCTAAAGTTGGTTTGTCACCCCAGTACTCGCCAATGGTAATTCCTAACAGCATTTGTCCTATTATGTTAACTAATGGTGGTAGAGCATAATCGATATGACCTGCCAAAGGCAATAGATTTAATGTTGGATTAAAGGCTATACCAGCAACTATTGCACCGAAAAACTCACCTGCAGGAATTTTGCAGAAGACAGCAATATAAACTCCCAAAATGCCAAATAAGAGGGATATTAATAATAATCCTAATTGTGTTGGTTCGAGGTTGAGCAAAGTTCCTGAAACTGGAAGTGTTGGTGAATAAATTTGATTTCCGGATAACATCCTAGCAATTAAGGGAATCAAAAAAACTACGGTAGTCACGCGAATCGCTTGAACCATTGCTACCAAAGGAACATTGCGGTTATAATCTGCTGCGATCGCTGACATCATACCAACACCACCTGGTACTGTAGCTAATAGCGCTGTTAACAAATTTGTTTTACTTAAACGAGAGTAAATATAACCAATAAAAGTACCACATAACAGCAAGAAAAAGGTCAGAAAAGCAAACACGGGAAAACTTGATACAGCGTTGGTCAAATGACCGTGAGAGATGGAAAACCCAACGTTGAGTCCCACAAGTGCCATCCCCGTCTTTCTAGCTGCCCGGTTAGGTTTTGGGGTATTATTGTAAATAATGCGATATGTCTGAAGTAGTATAGCCCCAGAGATAATGCCGCCAAATATCCAGGCGACTCCACCAATATGGAATTTTGCCAAGAGTATACTAAAGGGTAATGCTAAAAGCATTTCCAAAATCAAAATGATGAGTTGCTTCCCAGGTATTTGTTCTTTGGTAAGAACGTTTTGTGTTTCAGAACTAATGGGCTGGTTACCTGGTACTGTTAAAGTCGGATTCATTTATTTAAGTTTTTTAAATTAAAATAACGCACTATTTACTCAAACTAGCGCGATCGCGATCGCTTTACAGCGACTCTTTGGCATATATCCTCTTGAGGATTAGAAATTCGCGATTGGGAACTTGGGAACTTGGAACCACTCACGGAGTGAGGATTCGCGCTTATTAAGTATAAAATAATACGATTTTTAATTTGAACTGAATTTCACTCAACGAGTTGTAACATTCTTTTTTCAAATTGATATTACTCCCGAACCGCCAGCTATATTACCTATAGACACAGGGTGGCATTATCCACCCCACAAAATCAGTAATTTTAGAGCAGAAAGGGAGTAATTAAGCTGTTGCGCTAACATCTCAGCGTCGCAACAGCTTAAAACAGACTTGTCCCAGTTTTTGAGTATAAGCCAACTGAATCAGAAGCATCATAGCAGGTTCAACATAGCGTGCGTTCTTGAGTGGTCCGGCATCAATCGGCTCAACATCAATCTCGTGCAACAAATCTGCCACAACCTGTTTTGCTTCCTCGTCGTCGCCACTGTAAAACACTGTTGTAAGTTGGTCACCAAAGAGACGTGAAGGGGAATTGAGGACTTCTGCAAAAGTTGGCAGTGCTTCGACAACACGAGCACCAGGAGAAAGTTTGGCAATTTCTTCAGCGGCTGAGGTTGTCGTACCAACTGCCATTCCGCTCATATCAGGTAGCAAAGCATTGACGATACTAAAGAGTATCTGCTTAAACAGGTTGATTAGTCGGAACTACCAGCATTCGAGGAATCAGGACACCATCGGGCTGTTCCAGAATAAACCGGACACAACGAGCAATATTTTCCGGTTGCAAAGCACCCCCCGAAGTAACGTAGGTTTTGTCTTCCTGGCTCCAGCGATCGTATAAACCTGTAGCTACTGTACCGGGGGCGAGCGCTGACACTTTGACTCCGGTTCCTGCCAGTTCCATTCGTAAGGCGTCAGTAAACGCCTCGATTGCATATTTCGTGCCGTTGTATGCACCGTATTGAGACGCAGTCTTTAGCCCAGCGATGCTAGATGTATTGATTAGAAATCCACTGCCTATTGTTTTGAAATGACGCAAAACCGTGTAAGCCATCCGATAGACTGACTCCACATTGAGCCGCACCATCTCACAGATCGCTTCAATATCCACGTCTTCGATTGCCCCAACAGTCATTACACCAGCATTATTAATGACCACATCCAGTTGACCAAACGTTTCAAGAGTAGTGTCGAGCAATTTTTGAGGTACATCTGGATCGGTGATAGCTCCTGCAATGACTTTCGCCTGTTGGAGGGAGGAAGCCAGTTCATTAAGTTTGTCTTGAGAGCGGGCAGTCAACACCAGTCTCATTCCAGCTTTGTCAAGGTCTTGGGCGATGGCTTTACCAATGCCACTACTTGCACCTGTAATTAGAACAACTTTGTTTTGTAAGTCCATGTTTTTTCCTTTTTGTTGCAATCAATGCTAATTTGTTAAGCGCTCGCTAAATGGTTGCAAATTATGATAAGTCTACCCAAACAGTCTTGGTTTGCAGATAAAACTCCAACGCCTCCCAGCCGTTCTCCCGTCCGTAGCCGCTCATCTTGTAGCCTCCAAAGGGACTGGATGGATCGAAATGTCCCCAAGTATTCACCCAAACCGTTCCTGCTTTCAAACGAGTCGCAGCCCGATGTGCTTTCTTGATGTCAAGAGTATGCACACCTGAAACCAAGCCATATTGGTTGTTATTCGCAATGCGAATTGCATCCTCAAAATCGTCAAAGGGAATCACCGAAAGAATTGGACCAAATGTTTCTTCGCGAGCGATCGTCATATCGCTGTTGACATCCGCAAACACGGTCGGTTCCACAAAGTAGCCCTTACCCGTGCCAATATCTACTGCTTTACCGCCTGCAACCAGCCGTGCGCCATCTTGTTTGCCAATATCCATATATCGCAGCACGTTGTTGTACTCACTCTGATTGGCAATCGGTCCCATTTGACTGTCCGGATCGAGAGGCTCACCCACTTTGGTTCGCTTTGCCCACTCCACTACGCGCTCAAGTACTTCATTATACACCGAGCGTTCAATCAACATACGCGACCCAGCGTAGCAAATCTCACCTTTGTTGTAAAACATCCCGTAGTAAGCAGTTTCTGCTGCCGCATCCAGGTCTGCATCAGCAAAGATAATGTTGGCAGACTTGCCGCCCAACTCCATCGTTAGATGTTTCAGTGTGTCTGCTGAATCTTTGATTACCCGAATTCCACTTGCTGTTGAACCCGTAATAGCAACTTTATGGACATCGGGATGGGTCGATAACGTATGTCCAACCGTGCTTCCCGGTCCCGGAACTAGATTAAATACTCCATCTGGCACTCCTGCTTCCTGCATTATTTCCGCAACTTTGATGGCAGAGAGTGGTGTAGAGGAGGCAGGTTTGTGGACGATTGTATTGCCAGCCGCAAGCGCGGGGGCAAACTTGTGGACTGAGAGAATTAAGGGAAAGTTAAATGGTGTAATGGCAGCGATGACGCCTAAAGGCTCCCGGAGGGTGTAGGTGTGCAATCCTTTGGTGGTTTGTTTGACCGAACCTTCAATTTTGCTTGCCCAACCTGCAAAGTAGTGAAACACATTTGCCAGATGGGGAATATCGATCGCCATGCTGTCGGTAAACAGCCGTCCCATTTCTTTTGCCTGCAAAAATGCCAGTTCTTCACCGTACTTATGGAACAAGTCACCCACTCGCCAAAGGATTTCGCCCCGCTCGTGACCGCTCATTTGTCCCCAGGAACCGCGTTCAAATGAGATGCGAGCAGCTGCGATCGCAGCTTCAGTGTCCTCTTTTGTACCTTCCGCAATTTGGGCAACTACTTCCTCTGTGGTTGGGTCGATTACGTCAAACGTTTTGCCACTGGAAGCATCGCGCCATTCACCGTTAATGAATAGTTTGCCCGGTTTAATTGGAAAATTAGGGCGGGTGGCAGATGTGGCAACTGTGCCGTTCGGTAGAGAAGTGGCACTGGCTGGATCTGTACAGGTTCGCATGAAATCTCCTGTAAAATTTTCTAGATTGGCTTGCAAAAGTCACTTCAAAAAAGTGATACCACGAGCAATCAATTATTACCAAACGGTTACTAATGAAGTTATGAGTACGTTGAAGAAAAAGTATGGTTGTCCGGTGGAAGTCACAGTAGAAGCGATCGGCGGCAAATGGAAGTCAACAATTTTGTGGTGGTTAAGACAAAGCGCAAAGCGCCCCGGTGAACTAATGCAGTTGATTCCAGGAATTACTCAGAAAGTTTTAACCAAGCAATTACGTGAGTTAGAAGCGAATGGCTTGATTCATCGACAAACCTACCGAGAAACACCACCTAGAGTGGAATATTCCCTAACTTCTCAAGGTGAAACGTTGCGATCGCTCGTTGAATTGATGGCTGATTGGGGTAAAAAAAAATTGCCAGAATTTCAGTTTGGAATCGTCAACCTAAAAGGCGTACAGGTTTTGGCTGTGGCAAATGAACCCATAGCCCAAAAGTTGCGGATAGAACTTGGAGTCATTTGTCAAGCAACAGTGAGAATAGCATCTAGGACGATCGCTTCAGAACAAATCGGACAAGTTCAGCCAGATGTTGTTCTGGTGGATTTTGGTGCAGATGGCGAGGATTTCACTACGCTGATTCGTCATATCCAACAACTGGAGACGGAGTTAGCCAGACCCATAAGAGCGATCGCTCTGACGAATCCAAGTGACCGAGGACAAGCGTTCTCTCAGGGTTTCCGAGTTGTTCTCATCAAACCCGTTGAGACCATAGAACTTGTAGCCGCGATCGCTAGCTTTACTGGACGGCTGGGGTAAACCTTCTCAAAACCCCTACTCCCTACTCCCTACTCCCTCAGCAAACTGCTGTTCCAGTTGACGGTATTTAGGGATACCAATGAGTTCTTGAAAATCTTTAAAGCTAACCATGTCTTGAAAATCAGCTGTGGTTCCTTGTTCTTTCAACTGATGGAAACAAGCGCTCATGACTTTTGTGACTGCTAGCAAAGCAGAAACTGGAAAAAACACGATTTTAAAGCCTATCGCCTGTAACTCAGAAGCAGAAAGGTGAGGAGTTTTGCCACCTTCTACGATATTTGCCACTAATGGCACATCAGGAAAAGCCGAGGCTATGCTTTGCAGTTCCTCAACAGATTGAGGAGCTTCTACAAACAAGACATCTGCCCCTGCATCAATATAAGCACGACCTCGAAGAATTGCCTCTTCCAAACCCAAAGGGGCGCGAGCATCAGTACGAGCAATTATAACCAACCCACTGTCACCACGTGCTTGAACGGCTGCTTGAATTTTCCCAATGTGTTCTGCCATGGGAACAACACGCTTCCCCTCAAAGTGACCGCATTTTTTAGGCCACTCTTGATCTTCTAAAATCACTCCAGCAATTCCCTGTTGTACGGCATCTTTAACAGTCCTAATAACATTTAAAGCGTTGCCATAGCCCGTATCCATATCAGCAATCAGAGGAATATCGACTGACTGAGCAATCCGTCCCACGGTATACAGGGCTTCAGTAGCAGTGAGAAAACCATAGTCAGGCAAACCAAGTGTAGAAGCTGCAATACCAAAGCCGCTAGTTGCTAAGACTTCAAAACCTGCCTGTTCGGCAAGTTTTGCTCCCAAACAATCATAAACGCCAGGAATCACCAAGATTTCAGAACGTTGTAGTAATTGACGTAGTTGATTTGTAGAAGATGAGTGCTTAGCGCTCAAAGGCATAAAGTTGCAACCTGATAAAATCAAAAATTTGCCAAGATACTCTATCATACGACTAATTTTTACAAGAAACTGTGTTATCTTCGCTAAATTCTGGTAATATCCATCACACTATCTGTCATCGCTATTTACCTCTAACCTCTGTAGGGGCGTAATGCCTTACGCCCCTACTCACCCATAACCCCTTTGTAAATCCTACAAATTAAGGTGTAGCTTGTGAGTCAGCAAACAAAAACGAAATGGGATAGACGCAATCAACAGGTTGTCGCACCATCCACAGAACTGAGACGTAGACGTAAAGTACCTGACCCCAGCCGTCAGAGTTACGTTCAATCTCACAAACAGACAGCATACTCTCAAAACAGACAAGGGTATCCATCTGCACCTTTGAGAAGACAAGTTGCACCATCATCCTCTAAAACTCCAAGTTACGGACATAGGGAGTTCAGCAGCAGATCTGCAGTGCTTGAAGTTCCATATTCACAGGAAAACAATTTAGCGTACAGACAACAGAGACAAAGGAGTCGATCTACAGTTCTCGAAGTTCCCTATCCACAACCGCCATATCCACAAGGGACAAATCCTAACTACAGACGGAGAAGACGCCGCTACAAAGGTTCTCGCAAAAATCTTTTGATTATAAGATTGGTGGCTTTGACAGTGGTTGCTAGTGGATTGGCAATCATGGGTTTTGGGTTGTACACCTTAGTGGGGGGGTTATATGCTCTACTCATACACAAACCCGTGCAACAACAACCCATACAACAACCAACCCCACAACCTACTTCTCCATCTTTTGTTCCTCCATCTTCCCCTACCTGGTCTACAACAGAGTCACGACCTATTCCCACCCGTCAACTAGGGCATGAAAGTATAGAAGTTGCTTATAATCTCCGAACACCTCCTGAATTCAAGCAGAATCAGGAGTTACAAACAATTGTTAACAATGCTGTTAATTTAGCAGCAGATCGGGGTTTTCCCACAAACTCTTTATCAATTACTTTAATAGATGCTAAAACTGGTGAAATGGCTGGTTACCAGCAAGAGGCATTAAAATATCCTGCTAGTGTAGCAAAGATGTTTTGGCTAGTGTTGCTTTACGCTCAAATAGCTAACGGCATTTGGTCAGATGAAGAAGGTTTTTATCCGTATATTGCTAGAATGATTCAGGAGTCTGATAACGAAGCAGCTAGTTTTATTGTTGATAAAATAAGCGACACGCAATATGAGCGTAAGTTGGGTGATGAAGAATTTGAAACCTGGCGAAAGAAGCGCGAACAAATCACTCACTTTTTTGAGTTAGCAGGCTACGAAGGTATTAATCTAACTCACAAAACATATCCTATTGCTTCCCTGAAATTATCAGGACCAAAAGGAAGTGAAGTCCGTATAAGAAAGAATCCTGACAATCCCAAAGATCCTTTTCGTAATGAAATCACAACGTTTCATTCCGCAAGACTAATATATGAAATTTGTTATCTTCAACAAGCGATTTCACCAGAAATTAGCAAAAAAATGTGTGGTTGGTTAAAAAGAGATTTGAATCCTGACGTTTGGAAGAATCAGCAGCAAGGTTTTAACCCGATTATTGGGTTTCTCGGTCAGTCTTTAGCAGATACGGGCGTTAATTTTTATTCTAAAGCTGGTTGGACGACTGGTACTCGTCAAGAAGCAGCATTAGTAGCAACACCGGATGGGAAAACTGTTTATGTTTTGGCGATCGGTGCTGACGATTCCATGTATGCTAAAGATTGGCAAATTTATCCAAAAATGTCTCGTTTTGTTTACGAACAAATGGTAGCGCGTCAACCACAAATGCAAGGGAATAGGGAATAGTGTGTAATTTGTCGTTGCGATCGCACAATCTGTCGCTCTACAGCAAAGGGGATAGTTAAATGTTAAAAGAACTTCACCTCCAGCAAGTTGGTCCAACCGACCATTTTGATGTTGAATTCGCCGTTCGACTCAATATATTTACGGGTGATAACGGTTTAGGTAAAAGCTTTTTACTCGATGTTGCTTGGTGGGTACTGACTGGAAATTGGGTAGACCAACTTGCTTATCCACGTAGACATACAGATGAATTACCAAAAATTGTCTCCAAAATTGATACACGAAATGGGAGACTACTTTTTCATGAAATAAACTTTGAGAGCCACTTTGATTTTCCCGAGCAGAAATGGCAAGGGAATTGGTCCTTGGATAACTTCTCAAAAAGTGTAGTTATTTACGTGCAAGTTGATGGCAGTTTTTCAGTTTTTGACCCCGCACGTAAACGGGATAATGCTTATAACTTTAATCCAGATACTCTTTGGAATGGCTTAAAACAAAAGGGGAAAGTTCTTTGTAACGGTCTAATTCAAGATTGGGTAACATGGCAAAACCAACCCAACAAATATCCTTTTCAACTATTTGCTAACGTCATTAAAAAACTTGCACCTCATCCTGATGAATGGATAGAGATTGGAGAACCTACGCGAGTTTCTGTGGAAGACGTGCGCGATATTCCTACAATTAATTTGCCCTATGGTAATGTTCCTGTCACTCAAGCTTCAGCCGGGATGAAGAGGGTTTTGGGACTTGCTTACTTACTTGTGTGGACTTGGTACGAACATGAACAAGCTTCTGAATTGCGACAGCAAGAGCCAACAAATCAAATACTATTACTAATAGATGAAATTGAATCTCACCTGCATCCTCGTTGGCAAAGAGTCATTTTACCAGCTATTTTAGATGTGGTGACAGAATTCCAAAATAGTATAAAAATACAAGCTTTAGTCACTACTCATTCTCCACTTGTACTTGCTTCCTTAGAACCAAATTTTAATGAAGAAGAAGATAAATTATTTTTATTTAAATTAGACGATAGAGAAGTAACTCTCGATGAAATACCTTGGTCAAAACAAGGCGATACAGTCGGCTGGTTAACATCAGAAATTTTTGGACTCAAACAAGCCCGCTCCAAAGAAGCAGAAATTGCCATCGAAGCCGCAGAAACTTGGATGCGGAATGGTAATATGAATGAGTTACCAGAAAACTTAAGAAACCACACGCAAATACATCAAGAACTACAAAAAGTCTTACCCGGACATGACCCATTTTGGGCGCGTTGGATTGTCACATCAGAAAAAAGAAATTCTGGGTTATCAGGGGTATAACACAGATGATGCCGTTTGACCCTCCACCAGAACCACTAGATTTTGATAAAAAAGTACGACAACCAGGAAATGCTTGGTTGGCAAAAAATCCAGATCCAAAAAAAGGAACTAGAGATTATTGGTCGCCTTTCAAAAGTCATTTAGCCAATGGGTTTCATAATCTTTGTGCATATTCAGTTATGTACGAACCCGTTGGTACAGTAGAGCATTATCTCAGCCGCGAAAATTACCGTAGTTTAGCTTACGAATGGAGCAATTTACGCTTTGCTTCGGCTTGGATTAATAGTTGCAAAGGTACACTTGATGACCAAGTGCTTGACCCGTTTGATTTGGGAGAAGATTGGTTTGAAATTTTACTGCCTTCCCTACAGTTAGTGTTGACCGATAAAGTTCCTTCCCAACAACGTCAAAAAGCAGAATTTACCTTAGAACGGTTGCGGTTGCGGGATGATGAGCGAGTCCTGCGCCAGCGTCAATCATGGTATCAACTGTATTTAGATGGAGATTTAACTCTACAAGGATTAGAAAAAAAGGCTCCTCTTATCGCCCGTGCAATTAGAAAACAACAGCAGGGAGCTTCTGGGCAATAATGTAAAAATTAACTAATTTTACTTGATATCAAACGTTTGGTTCCTCTTGCAGCTAGTCATGGTTTTGACATCAATATTTCCCGGTACAAGATATTAAGTATAGTAATTCATTGGTTGCGCTTTTAATTTGCACAGATGAACGGGCGAGGACGCCCGTCCCACAAGAGTTAGGTTGACTCTCGGCTGTGCAAATTAAAGAATTATTAGCTTACTCCATTTTTCAGGGAAGTTGTTGTCTGAGAAACTGCTCAAATTCCAGAACAGCATCGTACTGGTCGGGCATGGCAATGTATTGCAGTAACGCATTTAGCTCTAAATCTGGGAAGAATCCACTACGGTTAACTTCTTCATATTCGCCTTCTTCATTTAAACGGAATATTCTTATAGTGTCCGATTTCCAAAACCAAACTTCAGGAATTCTTTTGGGTTTGTATAATTCCTTTCTGTTAATAGTGCCACTAGTAATGATGACCTCAATTACGATATCAGGAGTTTCTTTATCAGTGTCGATGCAATAAGATTCATCAGGTGTCCCAGAAGCATAGCCCGGTTCTTCCAAAGTGAACCCACCACTTTTATAAAATCGGATACCCAACACTTTCATGTAAGTTTCTAGTAGCAAGCCAAAAGTACTTTTTACACGCTCATGCTTTGGCCCAACAGGAGACATAATTTCTAAAGTTCCCAATAAATAAGACAGTCGGACACTGCGGTTATCTTTTAGCTGTGCCTCAATTCCTTTGAATTGCTCCCAAGAAACATCTCTCAGGGTTACCAGTTTTTCTTCTATAGGATAATCTAACAGTGAAATATTCATAGCATACTGGGAAAGCACACATTAACGACACCAACTTTATTTTGACACTTTGCAAAAAGACTTCAACCAATTGCCGTTACTTCAACCATTATTGAAGAATCTAAAATCTCTGAAACCCATGTATTATGGGAACGGAGAGGGAGGGATTCGAACCCTCGAACGCATTTCTACGTTACAGCATTTCCAGTGCTGCGCCTTGAACCGCTCGGCCACCTCTCCAAGTTGTCACGATTTACCATATTACAAGCAAGTCTAGGAAAACGCAATAGGTTTCCTCTAAAATAATTCAAAATCTCACTTGAAAATTCAGATGTCCCAAACTTACACTGTAAGAGTTCGCGATCGCGCTAAAAACATTGTTCACACGTTGCAAGTTCCCGATGACCGCTACATCCTGCATACGGCTGAAAAACAAGGCGTGGAACTGCCGTTTTCTTGTCGAAATGGGGCTTGTACCACTTGTGCTGTTAGGGTACTGTCGGGAGAAATTTACCAACCAGAGGCGGTAGGTCTATCCCCAGAATTAAGAAAGAAAGGTTATGCTCTGTTATGTGTGAGTTATGCCCGTTCCGATTTAGAGGTGGAGACACAGGACGAAGATGAAGTTTATGAACTGCAGTTTGGACAATATTTTGCTCGGGGGAGAGTTCGGAAGGGCTTACCGCTAGATGAAGAGTGAAATTAGCCTCACGCAAAGACGCAAAGGCGCAAAGGTATTTGGAATTATAACTTTACTGTGTTTATTGCTATTGGTAGGTTGTCAACCACAAAAGAAGGTGGAAGATCCAAACCGAGTGGTGGTTAAGGTAGCACAGGTTGTGAGCGGGCAAACGATAGAAGTGGTAGGTATAGGCGAACAACCTAGTTTAATCGCTCAAGTACGGTTGCTAAATATCGATGCACCAGATTTGCAGCAACGTCCTTGGGGTGATGCTGCAAAACAACGCTTGGAAGTGCTGATTGGGAACGAACAATCTGTCTCGCTAGAGTTTGATGTAGAAGTGAAAGACTCTTTTGGCAGAACTTTAGCTTATGCTTGGCAAGATAAGGTTTTGTTGAACGAACAGTTACTGAAAGAAGGACACGGGCTGTTTGCACCGCGATCGCCTAACAACAAATACGACCGCCGTTTGGAACGCGCTCAACAATGGGCGAGACTCATGGGAGAAGGCATTTGGAACCCGCAAAAACCTATGCGTCTCACTCCTAGTGAATATCGGCGTCAGTATCGTTAGAGAATGGTTAGTGGTTAACAACCAACTATTGTAAGGGCGCAAGGCCGCCGCGCCCCTACTAACAACCAACAACTAACAACCAACGCATGAATAACTTACAAACCTTCTTAGATATTGCTACGGAAGCAGCCCTTGCTGCAGGTGCAGTTTTGGAAGGTTACTTAGGGAAGATAGAAGACGCTGTTGTGGAAAAAGGGCGACCTGGGGATTTAGTGACGGTTGCTGATAAAGCTTCAGAGGTTACGATCTTAGATATTGTACGGCGTCACTTTCCCAATCATTCAATCTTGGCTGAAGAATCCGGAAAACTGGGCGATCGAGATAATGAATTTCTTTGGGCGATCGATCCTCTAGATGGTACTACCAACTTTGCCCACCAATACCCCTTCTTTGCTGTTTCTATTGGATTGTTGATTCATGATGTCCCACAAGTGGGTGTCATTTACGATCCTTTCCATGATGAATTATTCCGTGCGGCGCAAGGTTTGGGTGCTACGCGCAATCGTCGCCCCATTCAAGTTTCAAATACCTCTGAATTGAGTAAAAGTTTGCTAGTTACGGGATTTGCTTACGACCGTCGTGAAACTTCAGACAATAACTACGCAGAATTTTGTCACCTGACCCATCTGACTCAAGGAGTTCGACGCAGTGGTTCGGCATCTTTAGATTTGGCTCACGTTGCTTGTGGACGTATCGATGGCTACTGGGAACGAGGTATTTCTATATGGGATATTGCTGCTGGTGTGATTTTACTGAGAGAAGCTGGGGGAAAGGTAACTGCTTATGATAGAAGTCCCTTAGATTTAACATCAGGAAGGATTCTAGCTACTAATAGTTATATTCACGAGAGTTTGAGTCAAGAACTTATACAAGTGCCATCCCTATCTACGTGGAATCAATAAGTAGGTCAATTTTATAGCCATTTCTCAGAAGCAAAGTAAACTAGAGAAATCCTATAAACCTTATTGGGAAAACACCTGTTATATTTATGTCATTCAAGATAGAACGCGGACTTTTTAGATACGATTTCATCGACCATCATGCAATTCTTTGCGTGTGTGTTGATGCGGATATGAAGGAGATTCGCAAACGCTACCTCAAAATCGCTCGTCGCTTGCACCCTGATAGCTGTGATGCACAAAACAGTGCTGAAAAACAACTGGCTGGTGAATTGTTGTCAAAACTGGTTAACCCATCTTATGAAAAACTCTCTCAAGAAAAAAATCGAGCAGAGTACCTTTTAGTGATGTCGCAAATGGGCAAGCGCTTGGTTCAAGAATCGGCTTCGGTGGAAATCACAACTGATTTGGCTAAGCAGCTAGCTAGTACGCCTAATTTTGAACAAATTTATAGAAATGCGATCGCTAAAATAGCTGAAACTCAGTATGATTCTTTGCAGAAGGTACAACAGTTCGTAGGATTAGTGAGCGAGTTAAATTTGGTTTACTTAATGCGGACATCTGGTAAAACATTCGCCGCCCCAAAGCCTATTGCTCCACCCAAAGCCCAAACACCTCCTACGCCAACAAACAACGCACCCGTACCACAACAGCCACCTTCACCACCTAAAGAAGATTCAGCCGTCACTCATTATCTCCGTCGCGCTCAAGAATTGATGGCAAAGAATCAACTGGCACAAGCTAGGGTAGAATTACAAGATGCCCTAAAGCTAGAGCCTGGTAATAGTCGCTGTCATAGCACGATCGGGTTAGTGTATTTGAAGCAAAATCAAATCACGATGGCAAAGGTTCATTTTGACCGCGCCCTACAATTAGACCCAAAAGACCAAATAGCGTCGGATGGGAAGCGCAAAATTGAACAGATGACTGGTCAAAAACCCAATGGAACGAAGCCAACAGCAACGTCATCCAATGGGACTAAACAACCAGACAAATCTGGGGGTGGCGGTTTGTTTGGTGGTTTGTTTGGTGGGAAGAAGAAGTAATGGTGTATCAACCGCCTGCAGGCGCGAGGGATTTATTACCCCTCGATGTGGCTCAAAAACGCTGGATTGAAGAGAGACTACAACAAGTTTTTCACCGTTGGGGGTATCACCAAATTATTACCTCAACGCTAGAACGTATGGATACGCTCATGGCGGGCGGAGCCATTCAACGCTCAACGGTGATTCAACTGCAAAATTCTGAAGATGAGGATTTGGGGCTACGTCCGGAACTCACAGCTTCCATCGCTCGCACGGCTGTGACGCGCATGGCTGGCGTAACCTATCCGCAACGTCTGTACTACACTGCCAATGTTTTTCAACGCACGCGAGAGTTAAAACACAACCGCCAACAGGAGTTTTATCAAGCTGGTGTGGAATTACTGGGGAGTGGAGGATTGCTTGCAGATGCGGATATTTTGCTGTTACTCGCAAATTGTTTGCAATCGTTAGGTTTACAACGCTGGCATTTAATTTTGGGCGAGGCAGAAATTACTCGATCGCTCCTGACGGCATTTCCCGCCCATCTTCAAGGAAAAGTCAGGAGTGCGATCGCTGACCTCGATCGCATTACAATAGACTCCTTACCTCTAACCGATGAGCTTAAAGAACGTGCCAGAATTATGCTGGATTTGCGAGGAAATCCGGCTGATGTCTTGCAAAAAGCGAGCAGTTTAGGTTTAGACGAGCCTTTGCAAGCAGCAGTCAATAATCTAAAAGCATTAGTAGAATTACTATATCAGTCGGAAAAAATAAATACTAATTTATCTCATGGGACAGGGATGGAAATCATCCTTGACCTAAGCCTCATACAAACATTGGATTACTACACGGGTATAGTGTTTGAAGTGGTTACTGATACAGGCGGACAAGCAAGGGTAGTGGGACGAGGCGGTCGCTACGACCATCTTTTAGAGCTTTACCATCCCCAAGGAGAAAATATACCTGGAATCGGTTTTGCACTTCTCTTAGAAGATTTACAACAAGTTCTCCTCTCTAGCAGTCAGTTACCCCAAGCAACTCCACCGATTAATTGGTTAGTTGTACCAGAAGATGAGAGTGCATATACTGCGGCTTTCACTCATGCTAAGAAACTTCGAGATTCTAAGCACATAGTCAGGGTGGAAATAGATTTGGGAGGACGGGATGTAGATGAAATTCGGAAGTCCGCACGCGATCGTAGTATCGCCCAGATAGCTTGGATTAAAGCCGATGGTTCCACAACGATTGAATCAGCGATCGGTGACCAGTGACCAGTGACCAGTGACCAGTGACCAGGGACCAGGGACCAGTGACCAGTGAGCAGGGACCAGTGACCATCGATATACTGTATGAGATACAGCAATTTTAATCTCATACAGAGGGGAACTATGCCGCACACTATTGTAACTGACGTTTGTGAAGGCGTTGCAGATTGTGTAGATGCTTGTCCGGTAGCTTGCATTCATCCCGGACCTGGTAAGAATGTCAAGGGAACTGATTGGTACTGGATTGACTATGCCACTTGTATCGATTGTGGTATTTGCATTCAAGTTTGCCCTGTAGAAGGGGCGATCGTTCCAGAAGAACGACCCGATTTACAAAAAACTCCTTCCTAAGTATTTGTACGGTTGAATTGTTTTAAAAAACAGGCACAAAAAAACTTGCCTGTTTTTACCGTAAAATTACAGTTCAGTATATTTCTTTCATAAAAGCTTAACACTGAGTTTGTAAAAATTTGATAGAAAGGTAGCAATACGAACTTTAACTTTCCTGAAAAGTAGGTGGTTCTCTGTATTAATTACAGGGTCACTCCTAACTTAAAAACACTATGCCAAAAATTTCTCGTGTATTTTTGAAGAATTGCTTCAAGATAGGGTTTGCTGCTACTGCCATCAGTCTGTTCTCCGCTCACAGTGCAATAGCTGCAACATTTGATATTAATGGATTTATTAAGCTACCTGGTTCTACTGGTGGCAATCCTAAAGGCACTGCTGTTTACTACGCAGAAATATCTAATCTTCCTTCTGATATTAAATCTATTACGATCGCTGATAGTAATACAAAACAAGGTGGTACGACTGGAAGATTTAGTGGCTTTGATTTAGATGCTATTAAAATTAGCAACGTTTTAGTAAACAATGCAGATGATATCAACAGCGCTCCAGGGTTAAACGTATTCAATTTTACTCCGACTGGAGTTGTCTTCACTCCAGGAACGCAGCGTCCTCGCGTCAATCCCATAGATCCTGAAACTGGAGACGATTTATTTGGTGAATCAAACGGTACTATAGATAACTCAGTTGCGACATTACAAAGTTTTGACGCCAACTCCACATCCGCTCTCGTCACTGATTCCGCAAATCCTACAACAGCTTTTGGATTTGCCAGCTTAGGTGATGGTGGGAAAATATCGTTTAATCTGAGCAGCCCTATTCCTGCAAATACCAGTCCGTTATATCTTTACATTGGAGAAGTGGGTGATAACGGAGAAGTCGTTAACGGTGAAATTGCTTTATCAGATAAAGCAGTTCAAGTACCAGAGGCTTCTAGTGTAGCGGCTTTATCATTAATTGGTCTATGCTTTGCTATAAGGCAAGGTAAGAAAAGAAAAGTGGCTTAGAAACTCCAAATACAAGAATGCCCTGAAATTTCTTGTAGTGTAAGCTATGACTTAACTGCATTGATTTTGTGGGGCATTATAATAGCTGTGAGGGCGTTGCTAATTGATAGTATGAAAATCTCACGCCAAGGCGCAAAGGCGCAAAAAACTTGAGCGTCTTAGCGTCTTTGCGTGAGGCTAAAAAAATAATTCATAGTTATGCGCGTGTTGGGATTGCGTACTATGCAGTGTTTGACCCCCTACAACAGATTCAAGAAGCAGAGCAAATGAACGGCGCACTCTTGCAGGTATACGCGATGACAGCAGGAAAGTATGTAGAAATGACTTCACCTTTCTGGCTAGAAACAGTCGGGCTAGGTCTAACAGTATGGACGGGTACGTTTGAAGAACAGCCCGGTGTTTGGCTGAGGTGGTGCGATATCAATGGAAATGTCATTCCAACAGGAAAAGAGTTGAGCGAGCGAGAACGACAAAGAGCAACCTGATTGGCAGAACGGTTAAGAAAGATGGGTATTGACCCTGATACAATTTGAGTTCGGCGTGTAGGTAACATTTTCGTTTTATTAAAATGTTGTTCTCTTAAACATTTGCCTGGAGAACAACTAAGTGATGACGCGCACGAGAAGCACCCACATACATTAATTTCTGATGTTCTGAATTATTAGGCTCGGTTACTACTAAAATAACTACTTGACTCTCAAGTCCTTTGAAGTAATGAATGGTGTTACAAAGAATTTCATTTCGATTGGTGTCAGGATCTGCTTTGATACGAAATTGTCCTACCATTTGATTTTGAAGTGAGCCTTTGCGTCTAGTTGTTAGGATCGCAATGTCTTTGGCAGCGAAACCTTTATCAATAACTAGATAGTGAAGAAGACGACTCAGTAAGTTTTTTAATTGGGTATCTCCTGTATAACGATACATTTCTACATCTTGTCCTAATGGACATAATGATGCCATTGAATTCGGATTTGGATGAAATTTTAGAACATATTCGTGGATTTTTTGAGTATTACGACAATTTTTGTTTAAGGCAAAGGGAGCTTCTTCTAAAGGAGGTTTCCAACCAGCATCATAAATGTTTTGATTGCTGTCATAAAAGAAGTAGAAAATGCCATCATCTGGCTCATTAAGTAATAGTTTAAGTGCATACCACCAATTTTCATGAAAATCTTGTCCTTCATCGACTATCACTGCATCGACGTGCCATCTGATTTTATCAGCAGCTTGTACAAGACGCTCTGGATAAATTTCTCTAAAAAGTTGTTCTTGAGAAAATTCGTCTCTATTTGGTGCAAGAGCAGCTTGACGAGATAATTTTTCACATAATCCATGGAAGTTGTAGACGTGTAAATTTGGTTTCCAACCAAGAGTCTTATCCATGAATTGAGCCAAGCTTTTGTTGTAACAGGTTAGTAAAACGCTAAATCCCTGTTCTTGAAGGCGGCGAGCTTTTTCCATTGCCAATAAAGTTTTTCCCGAACCAGCGCAACCACTGATAGCTACACGTCGATAACTTGCTATAATATCCAGCATACCAATTTGTTGTTCGGTTAGCTCTATGAAAGCAGTATCATCGTGATGTGATGGTAGTTTGCGAGGATTAGGTGCAATTACTTTGATAAGGTCTTTGATACTTTTTGCATCGAAACTATTTCTATACCGATTAGTTGGTGGATTTTCACCGCGCCAATAGTTCAAAGTTTCCTGCACCCAACCTGATAAATTGTTCAAGTGGGTGCGATCGAGTATAATCTTGCGAGGAGCATCTAAAGGTAAACTACCATTAACTTCAACATCTGGAAATGCAACTGCGTGTCCTATAGGAATCCAAAGACTCCTCCAATAAGACAGTTCTTTAAGACGATTAATTAGATTGTGTTTGCTAGTACACGCTTGTTGAAAAGGATCTTTTATGCGCATTTGGTTGCTATACCAGTTGCCTTCTCTGCCGTTGTAGCAAATTTCGCCGCCTTTGACTTCTAGTACTAAAATACCTAAATCGGGAGAAGCTATAACAAAGTCAACTTCACCATCTTTCGCTCCGTTACGAATATTACGGGCTTGCCAGCGAACTTGATGAAAGACAGTGAAATTATCTGATAATTGTTTCTGAAATGCTTGATATAAAAGCTTTTCTGCCTTGCTGTTAATATCAGAACGCAGGGTTTCAGGGAACATCTTTGCCACAAAGTACCTCAAGCTCTATTTTGCGAGACAACATAGCCCTAACTCATCAAATTTAAATGGGCTATTTATAGAGTTCCCTCATGTTTGTACGCAGTAACAATTAGTACGAATTTTTACAATTTGTCGGAGTTCTCGCTGTACGTTCGCTTATTTCGAGATCTGGAGGGGTGCGTTCAAGACTGTTATGGTAAGGTTCCGATCGCCAAAGCGCATATACTTGAGATGTCTGTTCCTGAACTGACTAAGGAAGCTAAGTAAGTTGCTTGCGAAATTAAAGCAGTCGCGATCGCGCTTGCTTTATCAAAGCAAAACTTCCAATTCATTGGGATAATTTACAACTTGACGTAGACGATCGCGCTCAATAGACAACTTCATAATTAGGCGCAAGTTCCTGTTGCAGCTTCGGGCTTACCACCACATACATCAGGCGTAATTTCAATTAGAAAAAGAACTTTGCAAATACTCTTGACGCTACACTATCCGCTCATATTCCCACAACCTGTATTTGCTTTATGCTATGATAATTTACTTTTCAGCATTGATGTGCGATCGCGCTAGCTCGCTCGAAGCAAAACTTCCTATTTATTGGGACGCAACACAAAAATATTGCAACCGTGTCAAGTGGTTTTAAATAAATTCAACACGCCCACGCATATCTTCTACATCTAACCACTCCCATATTAGGACTAAGCTGCGTATGATTTCACCAATTGACCTACTCCCTTGGCTACAGTAAACAATGCCAGAGTGCTCAATTCCTAGCTGATGTAGACGGAGAAAATCAGCATCTTGAGTGAAAACAACTCTACTGCGAGCAAGTGCAAATACGACTTGTTCTTCATCTGTAATAGAAATTAGTCCTTCTTCCGGAGAAGTAGTAACATCAATACCACGACGGCGTAACCCATCTGCAACAGAATTACTAACATTTTCATCTAGGTGAAATCAAATCGTTCTAGGCATATCGATTTTTCAGCTTTTCTTGGAGAAGTGAAGAAGTTTGTGCTTGCATCTGTGCTGCCAAATCTTCATCTTCTTGAACCTGTCGTCTGATTTCCTCAAGATGATCGTGATAGTATGCCAATGCAGCATACACATCTGCTAGGGTAATGCTTGGATACTGAGACACAATTTCATCAGGAGAAAGTCCTAGTCTTTCGTACCAGATAACGATATCTTGCACTCGAATTCGATGTCCAGAAATACGGGGCTTCCCACCACATACACCAGGTGTAATTTCAATATGTTCAAAAATCACTGACTCCATAAATCAACCTATCCTTTAGAGAAAGAACTTTGCAAATACTCTTTACACCGCACTATCCGCTCATATTCCCATAACCTGTATTTGCTTTATGCTATCCTATTGCGCAACTGACAAGCCAGGTAGCTGAGGGGCTTTTTGACAATTTCATTAAAATGTTGTTCCTTTTTCCACAGACAACTTTACAGTTCGACGCAAAGTCTGGTTACAACTAATTTGCAGAGCAGCAAATGTTAATGATTTGAGCTTACAATAAGAGAGATGTCAGCGCTTTGGGGTAAAATCAGAACTCATGTCCGAACAGCAACTTCTAGAGACACAGGAAATTGCTATCCCCGACATTAGCCAACTGGAAATCGAGGATGACAAACCAGTGGATAACTTTCAAAGTGAAAAGCAACAACGGTTGCTGGTAGAACCACTCTACACTAACCCAGTGCTGACACTTCCATTTATAGCAGCCGCAAATGTATGAAAGAATTAAAAAATACTACTGCAAATTATGCTTTAAGGCTACCACGTTCTTTGAAGACAGAGGTTGAACGTTTAGCAGCTCGATATGGTATCAGTGTCAATCAATTCATCACAACTGCGGTAGCAGAAAAAGTTTCAGTTATGAAAACATCTGAGTTTTTCCTTGAGTGTAATAAAAAAGCTGACTTTACTGTTTTCCATCGGATTTTAAATCGTCCTGACGGTGAACCACCACAACCAGGAGATGAATTTCACGATTCCCTTGGCTAAAGCCGGAAGAGATTCTTTTTTTTGGATGATGGTTATACTTAACCAGTCCTACAGCTATCAACTACCAATGGTTGTAGCAGTAAAGTTGGGACGCTATGCTTTATCAAAGCAAAACTTCTAATTCATTGGGATGATTTACAATTTTGCGATAGCGATCGCGCTCAATAGACAACTTCATAATTAGGTGCAAGTTCCTGTTGCAACTGTTTCCACAGACTAATTCCTTCTTCTTCAAAAGCATCTCTTACTTCAAAACTTGGGAAACCAGATGAAGCCGGATCGTCCCAGTTCAACTTTGCGTCGTAAACCTCAGCCCATTTTTCCAAACGGATAATAGTCTCTTGACTTAAGGACAGTGTTGCTGGGTCAATGTCACCAGCTTTATCAGAAGCCCACCATAGAGGGTAGCATCCATAATCAGCCATGAGTTTGATTTTTTCTGACATACTCACTTTTTCAACGAGTTATGGGGAAGTTCTAGGGTTTGCACCAACGATATAACCATTATTGCTTATGGTTACAGCAATGTATTGTGTTTTGCCATTAAAAGTGATTTCATAAATAGCGCGAGTTTTTCTTTTTCCTTGATACCCAATAATTTTACCTTCAGTAACGGCTGTAATTACCGCATCTGGTATTTGGTCTAATTCGATTCCCTGTTGCGTAAACTGCAAATAATGTTCTTCCAATATGTGTTGAAGTCCTGATTCCGAATTTCCTTCTTCTAAAAATACGATTTTGCCGTTTGATTGTTTAGCAATTAAAACAATTTTATCTGGGTTATGTTTGATACAAGTTTGGCTTCTGCCTGAGAGCCTTGGTTTTAAAGGTAGTACCGAATTTTAGTTTAAAGTTCAGCAGAACACCGACCGCTTAACACAGGATTAAAAGGTTTTTGTAACGCTAATGCTTTTTCGGGAGTCCCAAAATCACCAACATCTTGAGGAAGAATCAACTTGTCACCCTTAAAAAACTGACGGACAATTTTCATAACTTCATCAGTGATTTGTTGGTTGAATTTAAAAGTATCTCCAAACTGGTGCTCCGGAGTTATAATTTGCACTTGGTGATTTCCAATCTGGTCGAACCGTCTTGAAAATGTGAACTGATGCTGTTCATCACCAACTGACATAAAAACCTTTAGGGAGTTTGTATCAGCATTTGGTTGAATATTTAAAACTTGAGTTTTCATAATTTTTTAAGATATATGCCTTGCAGTGTCCAAAACTGCAAAAAGGTGTCTTTTTCCATTTTATACTTTGTTTGATTCCAAGGAGCGCGAATATAGAGTCTGTCAAAAGCGTCGTAACCATCAACGACAACTAAATGACCTAGACGCGCTCCTACCTCTCGAAACTCTGCTATCCATACTCCAGTGGACATGAGTACTTCTAGTAGTTCTGCATCATTTGCTCCAGGAATATCTAAGCCACCACCAAACCATTGTCTCGATCCTTGAGCATCCAGTTGGTTGATTGCTTCCACTAAATTATATACGTTAACAGGAGTTCCAGAAACTGAAGCAATTACTTCCTGACTAATATCTTCGATCCCAACAGTTTTCATCACCATTTCTGCACAAGCAGGACCACAAGAGACACGATCTTTCTGTTGAATAACTCTAGGATCGTTCACTTCATCAATAACTGACCAATTACCTCCTGCGCCAGAAAATTCTAGCTTTGATTTTTCAGTATCCAATAGTTTCCTTGAACTTTTTCTATTGAACTATTTTAGACGAATGACGTTACTATAACTCTTTACACTTTTTCCTTCCGCGCCTTCTCTTGTCTCATACAATTGATTAATTTCCCCTTCTCCGTATTAGGAAAAGGGGAAAATTTACTAAGCGCTAAAGTACTTAGCTACAGGGTGATAGGTAATAATCGCTGTTGTAGACTGTTCCGGATAAAGCTGTTCGCTTTCATCCATATACAAGTTAATGCGATCGCATCCCAACAACTCCAGTTGCTTGTACTGATCTTGAATATTCGGACAAGCCGGATACCCAAAACTATACCGCGAACCTTGGTAACGCTGTGCCAAAACATCCCGAATATTATCCGGTTCCTCAGCACCAAAGCCTAATTCGCGCCGAATACGAGCATGAGACCATTCAGCAAGTGCTTCTGCTACCTGCACGGCTAAACCGTGAAAATACAGGTAGTCTGTGTATTGATTATTAGCAAATAACTTTTGAGCAAACTCAGTAGCAATATGCCCAACAGTCACTGCTTGCATTGGAAACACATCAATTGTTCCGGATTCCTTCGGTGCAAAGAAATCCGCAATACACAATCTCCTTACAGACTTCTGCCTTGGAAACTCAAACTGAGCTACTGTCTTTGTGGGATGGGCATCTTGCTTTGTGGGATGGGCATCTTGCTTTGTGGGATGGGCATCTTGCCCGTCATTTAATTTATCAACGTCATTTGGATCGTAAAGATACAGAGTATTTCCCTCAGACTGACAAGGAAAATAACCGTAAACTACTTGCGGATGCAGTAAATTTTCTTGAATAACTCGCTGCTTCCACTCCTCCAAAATTGGATAAACCTTCCCATCCAAGAAAGCTTGATACTCCTCTTTAGATTGCTCCTTTGGCTTGCGGAACTGCCATTGTCCTGCAATCAAAGCCTGTAAATCTAAATACCAGAAAACTTCCTCCAAAGGAATATCCTTAGGTTGAAAAATCTTTGTTCCCCAAAAAGGCGGAGTTGGACGTTTGATATCCACCTCTACTGCTTCAGAACGTCTGGTATCAACTTCTTTTGGTTCAGCAGGTGCTTTTTCTTTAACTGCTTTCTCTCCTGAAACTTTATGACCATTTTTTGATATTTCGGCAGCTTCAGCAAATTCACCTGAAAACCCTTGCAGATCGTTCCAATGCCCACCAGATTTAGCAGGCATTAATTTATCCATGAAATTTAAGTCAGAAAATGCGTCTTTGCCATAAACCACTCGACCTTTGTAAGCATTTTGGCAATCTTCATAGACAAACTTAGGAGTTAGCGCTGCACCACCCAAAATGACAGGAACCGTAATTCCTTTTTCATTGAAAACTTCCAAGTTTTCTTTCATGAATGCAGTCGATTTCACCAACAAACCACTCATAGCAATACAATCAGCTTTGTGCTTTTTGTATGCTTCAATGATATTTTCCACTGGCTGCTTAATTCCTAAGTTAATCACCTTGTAACCGTTATTGGACAAAATGATATCTACCAAGTTTTTCCCAATGTCGTGAACATCTCCCTTCACTGTCGCGATGATAAATTTACCCTTGGCATTATTACCTGCTTCTGACTTTTCCATAAGCGGTTCGAGATAAGCAACTGCTGCTTTCATGGTTTCAGCCGATTGCAGTACAAAGGGTAACTGCATTTGTCCGGAAGCAAACAAATCGCCAACCACTTTCATGCCATCTAGCAAAATGGTGTTGATAATATCCAAAGGAGGATAGTTTTCTAAAGCTTTTGCTAGGTTCTTCTCTAAACCAATACGTTCCCCATCAATAATATGGCGCTTGAGACGTTCTTCAACGGGTAGACTTTCATCAACGCCTTTGGCGCGTTTTGTTGTGACTCCTTCAAACAGTGTTGTGAGTTCTGCTAAAGGATCGTAAGTGCAAACATCTCCCTCAAAAGTTCGCTCATCATAAATCAACTTGCGGCAAATTTCTTGATGACGTTCTTCAATTTTTGCTAGAGGTAAAATTTTACTAGCACTGACGATCGCTGCATCCATTCCAACTGCCATCGCCTCGTGTAGAAACATTGAGTTCAATACAATTCGCGCAGCAGGGTTTAAACCAAAGGAGATGTTGGAAACACCTAAAATGACATGAGAGCCAGGCAATTCTTGACGGATGCGGCGAATGGCTTCAATGGTCGCCTTGCCGTTTTCGCGGTCTTCTTCGATACCAGTAGAAATTGGGAGAGCTAAAGTATCAAAAAATATTTCATGTGCAGAAATCCCATATTCTACAGCTTGACGGTAGGCACGTTGGGCGATCGCAAACTTTTTATCTGCTGTTCGCGCCATTCCTTCTTCATCAATTGTACCGATAACAACACCCGCACCATATTTTTTCGCCAGTTCCAACACCTTTAGAAAACGAGGTTCTCCATCTTCGTAGTTAGTAGAGTTCAACAGACATTTACCACCAGCCACTTTTAACCCTGCTTCCATCTTTTCCCATTCAGTGGAATCAAGCATCAATGGCAATGTCACATTATTCACCAATCGCGAGACTAACTCGTGCATATCGCGCACGCCATCGCGTCCCACGTAATCAACGTTAACATCAAGAATGTGTGCGCCTTCTTTGACTTGCGCTTTTGCCATTGAAACCAAACCGTCCCAATCTTCGGCATTTAGTAATTCGCGACACTTTTTGGAACCACTTGCGTTGAGTCGTTCGCCAACAATCAAGAAAGAATTATCTTGAGTGTAGTTTTGAGTGCTGTAAATTGACGCTGCTGCTGGTTCTGACTTAGGATGTCTGACCTTTGGCTTTAAGTCTTTGGCTATT
Source organism: Scytonema hankhaensis NUACC26 (assembly GCF_045865695.1). Classification (NCBI taxonomy): domain Bacteria; kingdom Bacillati; phylum Cyanobacteriota; class Cyanophyceae; order Nostocales; family Scytonemataceae; genus Scytonema; species Scytonema hankhaensis. The sequence continues at coordinate 109,659 of NZ_BAACAP010000249.1, read as the reverse complement.
TCTGCTAATTGTTGAATGTGTTCTGGACGTGTCCCACAGCAACCCCCGATCGCTTGGACACCCAAATCTTCAACAAAATTCATCAAGGCCATCCGTAATTCTACAGGTGTTAGACGGTAATGAGCTTGACCGCCAACATTCTCAGGCAAACCAGCATTCGGAATACAAGAAACAACAAACGGTGAATGTTCCGATAGATACTTGATATGCGGTTTCATCAAGTCTGGTCCTGTGGCACAGTTCAAACCAAGAATGTCAATTGGGTAAGGTTCTAAAATGGTGAGTACGGCGTTGATTTCCGTTCCTACCAACATAGTACCCATGGATTCCATGGTAACGGACACCATCAATGGACGGCGATCGCCTTTCTTGGCAAAAACTTCTTCAATACCATTCAGCGCCGCTTTAATTTGCAGTACGTCTTGGCAAGTTTCAACAATAAACAGATCGACCCCACCATCAAATAGCCCTTCTGCTTGTTCGGCAAAAGCAGCTTTCATGGTATCAAAATCGATATGCCCTAAAGTTGGCAGTTTGGTCGTTGGACCGATGGAACCGGCGACAAAGCGAGGTTTTTCAGGGGTAGAAAATTCTGCCGCCACACTCTTTGCGAGTTCTGCTGCTGCTTTGCTCAGTTCATACGCCTTAGGAGCCAAGTCGTATTCTGCCAAAACAATAGAAGTACCGCCAAAGGTATCTGTTTCAATTACGTCCGCACCAGCTGCAAGAAAGTCACGATGAACTTTTGCCACTGCTTCTGGTTTTGTAAAAACGAGGTACTCGTTACAACCTTCATATTCAGCACCGCCAAAGTCCTCCGCAGTGAGGTTTTGGGTTTGCAAGTTAGTTCCCATTGCTCCGTCAAAGACGATAACAGGGCGATCGGGACTATGCAAGCGTTCCAGGAAGGGATAAGTCATATTTTTCCAAAGAAATTTAGCACTCAAAACAGTGTTTGACTTACTATCTATTATTTTCTATATTTTAAGATTTCAAAAGTAAAGTCTAAAAAGTTTCTAGTATAATAACGATATTCATTGGCTTAATTATACATTATACCAGTAGTCAAGCAAGACGGATGTACAGCTTTTTCTTGTTCGTGGCAAATTATCCTACCTCAAACCAAATCAGAAGTTGATAGAAAACGATCCAATTACTGTGAACGGAGCACCAGGATACACAATGTCAGAGCCTTGATGCGTTTCGTAGTATTTTTTATCAAACAAATTCCTCACATTCAAGCCTATTTTCCAGTTGTCGCGTTTGTAGGAAACTGCTGCATCAACTCGCGTATAACTAGGTAGTTTAAATTCTGGCGGCTCGTAACTATATCCGGGTCTATCATCGGCAAAGAATACTCCTAGACCAAAGCCTAAGCCTTTCAGATTGCCTTCTTGAAGTTCGTAAGTTGTCCATAAGCTGGCAGTATTAGGAGCAACGTTAGCCAACCTACTTCCTATGGGCAAGTCGTTATCTTTGGTGACTTTGGCATCAATATGAGCATAGGAGGCGATAATATTCCACCCAGGAAGAATCTGCCCAATGACATCTAGTTCAATACCGCGACTGCGTTGTTCGTCTGTACAGAAAAGTTACTAGGGTCTAGGGGATCGGGAGTTAAGACATTCTCTTTAGTAATTTGATAGGCTGCTAGTGTGGTTGAAAGTTTGCTATTGAGGAAATCGCCTTTAATACCTAATTACGGAACCCATCTTTAAAAATGGTGTCTTGGGAAAAGCCACGAATAATTAACGAACCACTACCAGTCCCGCCGTAATTACCATCTAAGGTAATGCCACTGACATTTTGCAGCACATCTCTCAGTCGAGTTACCTTCTGGTCTTCTAATACTTGTCTGGGGATGACTTGAATCGATTGGGGAATGTCTCGTAGTGATGTGTCTGTTTTAGTTGCAGTTGAGGCACTAGGGATAATGTAACCGTCTTGCTCCCCAGTGACTAATAACTCAATTGGCTCACCAGCTTCAGGTGATGGTGTACTAGGCTGAGTTTCAGTGGACTGAGATAGGTTAGGAGTTGGGTTTTGTGTAGGGGCTGTATCTGCCTGAGATGGGCTAGTTGTTGGGTTTTGTGCAGAGGATGTAGCTGATGTAATACCCAGAATCAAACCTTCGTCACTATCAAATAACTCAATTTTTGGTACACTTGCTTCACCGATCGCAGTGACGCGGATACTATTGGCATCTTGATTAGTAACGGCGATCGCACTGATTCCTGAAACTGGGTTTTCTTGGCGAAATACACTACCAGATGAGAGACGCAGTTGAGCATTCGGAATATCAGCGATATATGTATTGCCATCAGTTTTGCTATTTACTCGCAATAGTTCTGGTTTTGGAGTTTGTAGAATTAACTCAATACCTGAGTCTGTCTTTTGCAGTCTCACTTGAGTTACAGCAATCTCTTGTGCCTTTAGTGGTTGTGCTGTTAATAGCATGACAGAGCTAGCAATCGATACAAATTGACAAAAGTATTTATCCATAATTTCATATACATGACATCCAGGTTTATCCTAAACACCCTAAGTTTGCGGCTTTTTGATGCAAAAACCGTTATTTTCTTAGAAACGTAAATAGGAAAATTAATCATAATTACAATACTATTAACTTAAAAAAATTCGCATTATTTTTGAGAGTTTCTTGAGAAGAAATATCAATATGATCCGGAATTTTGCTAATCTGCTTTATATTCCTGAACCCTCGTACACCTTATAAAACCGAATCCCTCGGCTAAGGACAGGATATCCCTGAGCAGTAAGTGCTTCCATCGCTTCAATTCGCTCACCGCAATATTCCTATGCCCCTGATTTAATAGACATCTCCAGAAATTAATTATGCATTACCCGAAACTCTTGGTAGGGGCGCAAGGCATTGCGCCCTTACATCTTTTCCACGCCTATGTCTAATTCATATTTTTTTGATGAAAGTAACTATTTCATCTAGCGAACGCACTTTATTTGGATGCAATTTGTAAGTATTTAAGATATCTAAGCAATCCTATTTGATTTATGAAATACACGTAGTAGGTAGGAGATCGCCCACCATTTAAGACTTTTAATTGGAAACGCCCCCTACAGTAATAACAATGTTTTCAGTGTTCTGTAGTATTTAGAAAGTGTTTGATACCAATTTGAAAAAAGAATGCAACAGAGAGTTGAGTGAAATTAAGCACCACAAGGCTTTTTCAATCCAAAATCTAAAATCCACATATCCAAAATGGTATGAGTTAAACTTAATTATTTTACTCATAGTATCATATGTTACGTATTTTTTCTAATTTTTAGATTACTGACAGAATGTGAGGATTTTGTGAGCCTATGGTGATTTATTAATTTCGGCTTTGAGTTGAAAAAAGTTAATAATACCTCTTATCCATCCTGTAATTTTTTTGCTACAGTTATCTTTAACTAGTAATAGGTATTATATTACTAGTGGTAGATACCCTTTTGGAAGCCCGTATTCGGGCTTTTTTATTTTATAGAATGATATTGATGCCAGTATTATCGCTAGATATTTTTGTGGCTTGCTGCTTAGATAGTCATAACATCAAATAAACAAATTTTTGCCTAATTATAACGAGAAGAATTAAGTGGGGTATTTGATACGTAAAGACTCAGGGCTTCTTCGTAATTATAGGGCAGCATTATGCCACAAATAGTGTAACTTAAGCCCCATAACTGTGTAACTCCAGAGGTCTTCTCGAGCGGAATCTGCTCAATCTGTTGATTTCCTCACAAATTTCTCATATTTCTTTGTTAAGTTCATAATAACTATAGCAATCCTAAATCATTTATAAACAATTTTAGGTACTGTAGGGGAGCCACCCTCCGTGCGCGGGCTCCCCCGCGACTACTAGGAGTGGCGTTGGGCATTGCCCACCACATAAAGCTTTTGTGCGGCATAACCCTACCTACAGTAATAAGATTTTTCACCAATCAGATAAGGATGAAATCCAAACATCTTTATTTCACATGATAGATGTGAGGAACTTGTGAGGTTTATACTGAGTTCAAATAACTTAATAAGTATTTTTTCGGTTATAAAGAATATTGAGTTTTTTTGTAGGTAGGGCTAAAGCCTACCATTCAATATTGGTGGGCTTTAGCCCTACCTACGCCCTATTTTCTAGAGAGCTAATTGCGGGAAAATCCCACAACCAAGTATAAAAATAATTCTTTCCGAATGCCCAATGCTGTATTTTCTAGACAGCAAAGATGAGGTTATTAAACCTCCCAAAAAATAATGACAAATGAAGGAGAGATCTCAGAGAAAAGATTGTTCATAATCCTAACCCGATTTTAGATATAACTTGAATATGTTTCCAAATAGCACAATATCCACATTCTAAACTTATCTGAAAAAGTTGAGGAAATTGTGAGGATTTTCAAAATGGCTGACGACTCTATAAAAAACTTAAAAAAGCTTGAGTCACATACAGTGTATTATGTAATGACGTTTTTAACTTACTATTTTACTCCTCTCCCAAGATCTTTCTCTTCTGCCCTTTGACCTCTGCTTATCTGACTTGTGACATTCTAGGCATCTATCTAACTTGGCTAATTGAAGTGTTTAGCTGAGACTTTCAGCAATGTCCTGACTTAACGAGTTGACCAATGAATCCAGTGGTATTGGCAAGGTTGCAAAACTTATGTCGAGATGAAGCGGCATTTCAAATGCTCAAGCAGATTCTGGCAGAAGAACTTCAACAAGTGGAACGGGAAATCAATCGGGCACATTTATTGGTGGAGCAATACAAAGCATTGTTCCGGGTAATTGCTCGTCTGCGAGAACCTCTCAATACTGAAAAAATTTTTCAAGCGACTGCAACTGAGGTTCGCCAACTTTTAAAAGCAGATCGTGTGGGGATGTTTCGCTTCTACCCCGATTCAGGCTGGAATGATGGAGAATTTGTTTCTGAAGACGTAGATCCAGCTTTTGGGTCAGCCATGGCTCAAAAAATTCGCGATCGCTGCTTTGGAGACCAGTTTGCAACCCATTATCAACAAGGTCAAATTCAGGCAGTGGCGGATATTTACAATTATGGGCTGAGCGATTGTCATATTCAGATTCTTGCTCAATTTCAAGTCCGGGCAAACTTAGTCGTACCGCTATTACAGGGTCAGCATCTGTGGGGATTGCTCTGTATTCACCAGTGCAGCGAACCGCGAGAATGGCAAGCAACAGAAATTGAGTTTGCCACTCAAATAGCCAGTCATTTAGCAATAGCCCTCCAGCATACAGAACTTTTAGTAGACCTACAGGCAAAAGTGCTAGAACGCCAGCAAGCCGAGCAAGCCGTTCAATTGTTGAATCAGGAATTGCAAAGATCGCTTGTAGAACTACAGGCAGTTAATAAGGAGTTGGAAGCTTTTAGCTATTCTGTTTCACATGACTTACGAGCTCCTTTACGCAGTATTGATGGCTTCAGTCAAGCTTTAGTGGAAGACTGCTACGATATGCTGAACCCAAGCGGGCAAAATCACGTGCGGCGAATTCGAGCCGCGACTCAACGGATGGGGCAATTAATTGATGACCTCCTCAACCTATCTCGTGTCACGCGCAGCGATATGTACTTAGAACTTGTCGATCTGAGTCGGTTAGCGAGTGATATTTGTACCGAATTACAGCAAAGCCAGCCAAAACGGGAGATAGAGTTTGCGATTCAAACAGGGCTAACAGCGCAAGGAGATAGCCGTTTACTACGAGTGTTATTAGAGAATCTACTCAATAATGCTTGGAAATTTACCTCCAAGCACCCTCGCCCGCGAATTGAGTTTGGAATGACGATTTCTGAAAAAGGTATGCCTATTTACTATGTTCGAGATAACGGTGCGGGCTTTGATATGACCTACGCTCACAAGTTATTTGGTCCTTTCCAGAGATTGCACAATATGAACGACTTTCCAGGCAATGGGATCGGACTGGCAACGGTTCATCGTATCGTACATCGTCATGGAGGTCGGATATGGGTAGAAGCAGAAGTGGAACGGGGAGCTACTTTTTACTTCACATTAGTCCCGGAGGAGGTAAAGACATGAGCGAAAATTCTAAAACAATTCTTTTGGTGGAGGATAATCCAGATGACGAAGAGCTAACTATTAGAGCGCTAAAGCGCAATCACATCCGCAATGAAATCGTGGTAGCTCGCGATGGGGTTGAAGCTTTAGATTACTTATTTGGTATGGGTTCTTATACCGAACGAGATATCAGTGTCAAACCTTCAGTGATTTTGCTAGATCTAAAATTGCCTCGGGTTGATGGTATAGAAGTTTTGCGTCGTTTGCGGGAAGACGAACGGACTAAACTTCTACCCGTGGTGATTCTAACCACTTCTAACGAAGAACGAGATATGCTCGATAGCTACAGCCTCGGATGCAACAGCTATATCCGCAAACCTGTTGATTTTCTTCAGTTTTCAGAGGCGATTCGGCAATTGGGCATGTATTGGCTCTTGATAAATGAACCACCACCTGTTTAGGGAGTAATAACAATGTCTCACCTACATATTCTCATTGTTGAGGATTCAGAAGATGATACTTTCTTAGTCTTGAGAGAACTGCGTCGGGGTGGTTATACTCTGGACTACGTTCGAGTAGATACTCCGACAGCAATGCACGCTGCTCTCGATCGCCAACAATGGGATATCGTAATTGCAGACTATAATCTGCCTGCTTTCAGCGCCCCAGAAGCTCTAAAACTTCTCCAGAGCCGAAACTTAGATTTACCGTTTATTATTGTCTCCGGTACCATTGGAGAAGATATTGCTGTTGCTGCCATGAAAGCAGGAGCGCACGACTACATAATAAAAGGTAATCTAACTCGCTTAGTCCCTGCAGTCGAGCGAGAGTTACGGGAAGTTCTCGCTCGACACAAACGGCAAAGTGCGGAACGGGCTCTACAGGAAAGTGAAGAGCGGTTTCGTCAATTGGCAGAGAACATTAACGAGATGGTCTTCTGGATGTCAGATCCCGTAGAGAGAAAGCTGCTCTATGCTAGTCACTCTTACGAAAATATTTGGGGACGCTCTTGCGATCGCTTGTATGCTAACTTTATGGAATGGATAGAAGCGATTCATCCCCAAGATCGGCAACGAGTGCAGACAGTCTTTTTTGAGCAGTCATTACGAGGGACTTATGATGAGGAGTATCGCATCATCAGACCGGATGGGTCATTGCGATGGATACGCGACCGGGGTTTCCCTATCAGAGATAAATTTGGCGAACCTTACCGAGTTGTTGGAATTGCAGAAGACATTAGCGATCGCAAGCAAGCAGAACAACAAATCCGAGAACAAGCTGCCTTATTAGACGTTACCACTGATGCAATTTTTGTTCAAGATTTAGAGTACCACTTCTTATTCTGGAATAAAGGGGCTGAGCGCTTGTATGGATGGGACGCGCCGGAAGCCCTTGGTAAGAGTGCTGCCGAACTTCTGTACGAATCTGAGGAAACTTTGCCGCAATTTGAAGACATACAAACAAAACTAGTCAAAGAGGGTCAGTGGCAAGGTGAGTTGCAGCAAGTCACGAAAGACGGTAAACAGATTATCGTTGAAAGTCGTTGGACGCTTGTACTTGATGAAGTTGACAACCCTAAATTTATTCTCACTGTCAGTACAAATATTACAGAAAAAAAACAACTTGAAGCACAATTTTTACGAACTCAGCGACTCGAAAGCTTAGGGACTCTCGCAAGCGGGATTGCTCACGACTTCAATAATATTCTGACTCCGATTTTAGCAGTTGCTCAATTACTGTCTCTTAAATTTCCCAACGTTGATGAGAACACTCGGCAACTACTAAAGATGTTAGAGGATAGTAGTAAACGTGGTGCTGAGCTAGTCAAGCAAATTTTGTCCTTTAGTCGCGGAACGGAAGGGAGTTACACCGTTGTTCAGATTCGGCATTTACTTTTAGATGTTGCCCAAGTTGCTCAACGAACTTTTCCAAAATCCATAGAAACCCAAACTCATATAGTGTCAGATCTTTGGACTGTTTGTGCAGATGCAACTCATCTTCATCAGGTGTTAATGAATCTTTGTGTCAATGCTCGCGATGCTATGCCCAATGGCGGTACGCTCTGTATTAGTGCCGAAAACCTTTGGATGGATGAAAACTATGCTCGAATGTACGTAGATGCTAGAGTCGGTTCTTACGTCGTCATTACTATTGCTGATACAGGAACGGGCATTTCACCAGAAATTATAGACCGTATTTTCGATCCTTTTTTTACCACTAAAGACTTGGGTCAAGGAACTGGACTAGGGCTTTCTACCGCCATGGGTATTGTTAAAAGACACGGTGGTTTTGTGAATGTATACAGTCAAGTAGGAAAAGGAAGTCGCTTTAAGGTATATTTGCCAAGCAGCCAAGTTACGGAAACTCCAGCAACAACTGATGGAGAGTTATTCCACGGTCATGGCGAATTAATTTTGGTAGTAGATGACGAAGCTACAATCTGTGAAATTGCTAAAACAACCTTGGAGAGCCATAATTACAGAGTTTTAACTGCCAGTGATGGAATTGAAACACTTGCACTCTACGCTCAGTACAAGGGAAAGATCGGTGTGGTATTGATAGACCTGATGATGCCCGGTATGGATGGTTCTACCACAATTCTGACGTTGCAACGCATGAATCCACAGGTACGAATTATTGCAACGAGTGGGCTAATGAGCAATTGGACAATAGCTCAAAAGAAAAGTCTTCGCATCCAAGAGTTCTTGCCAAAACCTTTCACAGCAAGGATATTGCTCAATATTTTGCGAGATGTCTTACTGACAACTTAATCTCGCTCAGTTCTTGTTATATTGTGGTTAAAACAGTTGATAAAGGACATCTCAATAGCCTTATTATTCTAGTATAAACAGGGTGCAGCTGGCATTAAAGATTTTTGGAAAGGACTAACTTGAAAATAGGGCATTGGGCATTGGGCTTTGGAAAAGAATTATTTTCATACTAGGTCGTAGGATTTCCCGGCGCTCGACTGACTTGAAAAGAAAGATGAGGGGATAGAGATTGGGAATTAGAAAATTAATTCCCAATCATAAATGACTTTTTTTTCAATTTTGATATACACATTTTACTACCAATTTATAATAATTACAATTGCGACAGGGCGTAGGTAGAAATTTAGTTCGGGCAAAGGTTTTTTAATCTAAAATCCAAAATCTAAAATCCAAAATTATATAGTTTATTAGTTGAGGAAAATTTTTTATGACTTTGTTTCAAACCAGTAATTATTTAATTTTGATTGTTGATGATATGAAACAAAATTTAGAAAGTCTTGGAGCAATCTTAAGGCGAGTAGGTTATAAAACAGCCTTGGCTTCTAGCGGACGGGAAGCTCTAGAACAAGTTCAAATAATCGTTCCCGATCTTATTCTCTTAGACTTAATCATGCCGGATATAAGTGGATTATTAGTGTGCGAACAACTCAAAGCCGATCCCAAGTTAGCAGAAATTCCAGTGATTTTTCTGACAGCTAATCGCGAGAAAGAAAAATTACTTGATGCTTTTGATAAAGGTGCGGTTGATTACATCACTAAACCATTTGATATGTTTGAACTTTTGGCTCGCGTCCGAACTCATTTAAAATTGAAATCAAAGCAAGAAGAATTGAAAAAAGCTCTTTTAGTTCGAGGAAAATTAGTAAAAGAATTAGAAGAATTAGCTATCACCGATCCGCTAACTGGAATTTGGAATCGACGTTATCTATACAAGCAAGCGGAAATGGAATTTCAACGCGCTCAAAGATATCAGCAGGCTTTTTCTATATTTATGATTGATATCGATCGCTTCAAACGAATTAACGATAGTTACGGGCATACTGTTGGAGATGCTGTACTTCAGGCTTTAGTGCCAACTGTTACAAGTTCTCTACGCAAAATAGATTCATTTGGACGATTTGGAGGAGAAGAATTTTTATTATTATTACCAGAGACCGATCTTGATACAGCAATAACAATCGCCGAACGAATTAGAAAAAATATTGAAAAATTAATTATTTCTTATCATGAAAAAATGATATCAATTACAGTAAGTATAGGAGTCAGTAGTTACAAATTAGAAGATAGCACTGTCGAACTTATTATTCAACGAGCAGATGCAGCACTTTATCAAGCTAAAAATCAAGGGCGTAACTTAGTTGTTGCTGATAGTAAGATTACAATATAAGATAGACACATTCTCAAATCATCTATTTCTGAAACCTAATTTCTCGAATAACGCGAACAAACGTCTGTAAAACAGTAGAAGTTTCATCCTGTCGCCAAACTGCCATTAACTCTACTTCTACATTTAAGGGACTGAGAGTTGTATAGACTACCCCGGTTCTATGAATGTTGCGGATGGAAGCAGGTGCAAGGGAAACACCCATGTCAGCAGACACAAGACCGAGAATTGTCTGCTTCTGGCTTGCTTTTTGAACAACTTTAGGGCTAAAACCAGCTTGTTGGAATAAACTGATACATAAATCGTAATAGCCCGGTTCGAGATGGCGAGAGACCAAAATGAAGGACTCATTAGCGAGTGCAGATAATTTTAACTCTGGTTGCGTAGCAAGTGGATGGGTTTCTGGCAAAATTACGACCAATGGCTCGCGTAGGATTGATTCTTGAACGAACTCTGTACCGGGTATGGGTGGAATCATCAAACCAAGGTGAATTTGATGATGTTGCAAAGCTTGAACTTGAGCGCTAGATGTCATCTCTTCCAATTCTAGTTCCACTAGCGGAAACTGCTCTCGAAATATCCTCAAAACTTTGGGCAAAAGACTATAGGTAGCAAAACCAGAGAATCCTACTGTTAGTTTACCGTTTTCTCCACGAGCAACTTGCTTTGCTATCTCTACCGCCTGAGATGCTTTATGCAAGATCTGACGCGCTTCCTCCAAAAATGCTTTTCCTGCTTCTGTTAACTGGACTCGACGTTTAGTGCGGTGGAACAATAGCACACCTATCTCTGCTTCTAGTTGACGAATTTGTTGGCTGAGAGGTTGCTGAGTCATGTGCAGTCGTTCTGCAGCACGACCGAAGTGCAGTTCCTCTGCTATGACGACAAAGTAGCGTAAATGTCTCAGTTCCATAATCCGATTTGAACTTTTTAAGTGTTAATTGCTTGTGAAAAATGTGTTGGACAGTGAAAAAAATAACCCGTATGTTAAAAATTAACAGTTATTTTTCAACTGTGGTTAATTTTGAACCGCAGCCTGTAGCTGATGGACGCGGATAAGAGAAAGCTTTCTTAATCCAAAATCTAAAATCCAAAATTGTATCAGAGGAAGAACATATGAGTTTAGATTTTAGTACAAAAGTTTTTGATAAAGAAAAGATTTTTTTAGCTAATACGGAAGAATATATTGTTCGCGGAGGAAGACATCTGTTTCCTCTTTTGCCTAAAGCTTTTGAAGGAATTCGGCAAATTGGAGTGATTGGTTGGTCATCTCAAGGTCGCGCTCAAGCTCAGAATTTAAGAGATTCTTTAACAGGGAGTAATATTAAAGTTAAAGTCGGTTTGCGAGAGAATTCTGCTTCTATTTCATCAGCAGAAAAATCTGGATTTACTCGGTATAATGGGACTTTGGGGGAAATGTATGAAGTTATTTCCGAATCAGACCTATTAATTCTTCTCATTTCTGATGCTGCACAAGCTGAAAATAAAGAGCAAATTTTTAAAGCAATGCGTCCGGGAAGTACATTGGGATTATCTCATGGTTTTTTATTGGGGTATTTGAAAAATGTTGGAGAATATTTTCCTAGAAATATTAATGTTATTGCTGTTTGTCCTAAAGGTATGGGACCTTCAGTTAGACGACTTTACGAGCAAGGTAAAGAAATTAATGGAGCAGGTATTAATTCTAGCTTTGCTATCGAGCAAGATATTGATGGCAAAGCCACAGATCGTGCTCTTGCTTGGGCAGTAGCAATTGGTTCGCCTGTGATTTTTCATACAACTCTAGAATCAGAGTATAAATCTGATATTTTTGGAGAAAGAGGAATTTTACTGGGAGCGATTCACGGTATTGTAGAAAGTCTATACAGATGGTTTATAAGTCATGGTTCTTCTCGTGAAGAAGCTTATATTTATTCGGTAGAATCGATTACAGGCTCAATTACCAAAATGATATCTCAGCAAGGAATTCTTGCTGTGTATGAATCATTAGATAAGACAGATAAAGACACCTTCAGGAAAGCTTATTTAGCAGCCTATCATCCTGCTTTGGAAATCTTACAAGAAATTTATGATGAAGTTTCTTCTGGAAATGAAATTCGGAGTGCAATCGCAGCAAGTAACCGTCACAAAACTTATCCTCTAGGAAAAATTGACGGTACTCCTATGTGGCAAACAGGTATTAATGTCCGTGCTAATAGACAATCTTATCGAGTTCCTATTCATCCTGTCACTGCAGGAATTTACATTGCAACAATGATGGCTCAACTTCATTTACTCAAAGAAAAAGGGCATTCCTACTCTGAAATTGCAAACGAGTCCATTATCGAAGCTGTGGATTCTCTCAATCCTTATATGCATCATAAAGGAATTGCTTTTATGATTGATAATTGTTCCATAACTGCAAGAATTGGGGCTAGAAAATGGGCATCTAGATTCGATTATATTCTTTCTCAGCAAACTTTTAGTACACTAGATAGTCATTCTATACTAGATGAAACTCTCTTCCAAAACTTTATAACAGATGAAATCCACCAAGTTTTAGCAACTTGCTCTCAGTTACGACCTACAATTGCTATTTCTCTTACAGACTTCTTAACGGAGTAAAACAAAAGGAGACATATTATTTGGTTGTTATATTTCATTAATTACTGTCAACAAACGTTCGATTTCTTCGACAGTGTTATAGTGTGTTAGCCCAATCCGAAGAAGTCCTCCGCTTGACTCGACTCCTAATTTCTCGGTTAGACCGAGTGCATAAAAGTTACCGTTCCAAGTAAAGATACCGCGATCGCCTAAAGTTTTAGCAACTGTCTGAGGAGTGTGTTCTGCTAATCGAATTCCAACAGTTGGTGTTCGCCAGTCAAAGCTGCTTGGATTGGTAATACCATAGAGAGTCAAACCAGAAATTTGTAGCAATCCGGAAACTAACTTGTAGCTGAGTTCTTTTTCATATTCTTTAATTCCCAACATAGCTGCGACTAAAGCTTGTCGGCGATTTTTAACATCTGGTAAAAGTTGGTGACCTATTTCAGCTAGGTAGTCAATCGCCGCGATGGTTCCTGCAAGCCCTTCAAAGTTTTGAGTCCCAGTTTCCCAACATGAAGGGATTTCTTCTGGGGCGGGTTGAACTTTATAAGGGAGCAGGCGAGTCAGGTGTTCGCGTTTTGCATACATGACACCAACATGGGGTCCGAAGAATTTATAGGCGGAACAACAGAGAAAGTCGCAATCGCTCGCTCGCACGTCTATGGGTCCGTGAGGTACATAGTGAACCGCATCTACAAAAACCATTGCTCCCACCGCACGAGCGAGTTTTACGATTTCTGCAATATCGTTGATTGTCCCTACAGCATTGGATGCATACCCCACTGCTACTACTCGCGTTCGTTCGTTAATTTGCTCCTTGAGGTGGTTCATGTCTAGGGTACAGTCTTCTACATTGATATCAACTGTACGAATGACAGCACCTCGTTCGGAAAGTGCATACCAAGGGGAGACATTGGCATAATGGTCGAGTTTGGTAACGATGATTTCATCACCGGGTTGCAGTTCCCGACCAATAGCTCGACTGATGGTGAAGGTGAGTGTGGTCATGTTAGACCCAAAAACGACTTCCTCGACATCACAGCCAAGTAAATCCGCGACTGCTAAACGCGCCGATACCACAAGTGTGTCTGTTCTCTTACTGGTAGCAAAAGCCCCATGTGCGTTAGCATTTGACTTTACCAAGTAATCTGCGCTCGCATTGATTACAGAGTTTGGAACTTGAGTCCCACCAGGTCCATCAAAAAAAATGACGGGTTGACCATCGATCTCTTGGGAGAGTGCGGGAAAGCGATCGCGTATCCACTTTAAATCTAGGTCAACCATCGTAGAATACTCCTCATAGTTCCGCTTTACATAGTCAAATATAGGCAGACTACTACACACGGGTTTAAGCAACACTTTTTTTGGCATAGTCACGCCTGAATAAAAGTGTCAGTCGCCTTGGATGTACTACCAGACATCCCCTATCCCTCTGAACTATTGTCCGTCAGGATTACTTTTACTTTTAGATTAAGGTCTACTTAATCTTTATGATGGTGGTTCTTCATGAGAACTTTCAATTTTAATTTACCATCGATTGTGCATAAAAGCCTATATTTTTCTAGACTTTTAGTAAAATTTTATAATACCATTTTGGATTTTTGATTTTGGATTGGGAAAGTTTTGCTTAGACTAAATTTCCCGCTCCGGTCTTTGGATTCTATCCCCAATGGGAGCACCCAATCGCCAATCCCCAGTCCCTAATCCCCTTTATTATCCTCAGGATTTAACCCCGGACAAGTTATCACAAACACATCCCTCACGCCATTTTCCGCAGAGAGTGCTTTGATAGCCGTCGTAAAGTGGAATAAGTTGCGATCGCTAAACACCAGCAATTCTCCAGGATTGAGAATTTTGTTAAAAATTGGGTTGTCGCTCTTAGATTTATAGAGATGAGTTTCGCCTCCTTCAATTCCCTCTCTATTCACCGCAAAAATTCCAATCAAATCAACTCCGTCTCTGTGAATTCCCTCAGGTGCTGGATTTCCCACTTTTTCTGGGTAAGCAACGGTTCTAATTTGATGAACTGCAACTTCTGTATAACTCGAGCAAATTTTACAGAACTCAAAAAATTCCAAGACAATTCTTTGGAAGTCCTCAACCTTGATGAGTTCATCCTCAAGTTCTGCAAACTCTCTAACGACATTACCCAGCAAAGGATTGTATTTTTTTGCCTGATATAAAGCTCTATGAGGTAATTTGACTAAACCCTCTTCGGTAACCTTGAAATGAGATAAGCGCCTCAAGCGGTAATTATCTTTTATATATGGATCTATAGGCAGATTATTATAAAACGGCTTTATGTTGTCTACGTTAACAGCTGCAATACTGTCCAAAGCATAGCTCGTGATGCAATCAAAAACTTCTTGTCTTAATTCCAACATATGATTATCCTCCTTGGCTTAACTTTAAGTAGCCAAGTTAACACTTAAAAAATCAGGGTTGGCTCTATAGTCAGACCCAAAATCAAAAAATTCAGTCACAATTCATACGTTTTTGCCATCAATAAAAAATTTTCGCAGAGCAAATAGTTATAAGTGATGCTCAACTGTATTGATGGTTAAACCGCTCAAACTGTCAGATTCACTTGGCAAAAGTTAAAGTTTCTTAACTTTTGAATTTAGATAGCGTTTAAGTTTATTTAACCTTGTTCTTTGTCCTCTTTTCTTTCGGTGCTCTTTTCATACACCTTTATCATTAATTATATGCAAGGAAAAATTGACCTGCAATAGATATTAATCTTGTTCATAAAGTCTTTATCTTGAAATTCTTTAGTGAAAGCTCCGATCCCCGCTAAGTTTACTAAAATTATGTATTTATGAATATCAACTAGTCCACCGCATGGCGGATGGGGAATTCCGTGAAATTTGTTAAACAGAACCAAGCTATAGTGATACCCATGTCTTTGCTTGAAGGGTATCCAGAAAGAAACTATTCCCTGAGCCAGTTCTAAGGGAGTAGGATAGTTTAAGTTACCCCGATATCACCATGTCTTAGCAGTTGTTTGACATAGAAGAAATCGCTATCCCTGACATTAACGACCTAGTCATTGAGGATGATACCCCAGTGGACAACTTTCAGTCAGAAAAGCAGCAACGACTCCTCGTGGAACCACTATATAGCACCCGCGTACTACCTGCTCCTTTTATAGCTGCAGCCAATGTGTATCTTTTTTTGTTGAGTGCTATTCTTCAAGATTGATATTGTCGTCTATAGGTGGTGCTAAAGATGTATCTGTAGGAATAGAAAAAGGAGAGAACAAGGTATTCGCCGATATTTTCTCTTGAAGCGCATTTATAATGATTTGCAACTCGACCCGTGCTTCTGTTTGAAGCCCTAAATAAGTTGCCATTCCATCAGCATCAGTACTTAGACGAGTCTCAAGAGCAAGCTTGTATGATTTGTCAGGCTGCTTATCCATACGGTAAGAATGGAAGTGCATGGAGTCCCCAATGGCTACAGGATTGTGCAGATGACCAAAATTAAATTCTCGCTTCATGTAATTGAGTAATTTATTTTGGACAATCAGTACAAGCTTTTTATGGACGTGCTCAAAAGTCTGAATCTTGTGATGCATCTGTACTAAGATAGTTTTAGCAGTCATCTTCCAATTTATGCCAAATGATTTATTAGAGTCTTCGGCATTGTCAGAACGGGGTATTCCTAGTTCTTTGAGTAACCTCTGACGCTCAGGCCACACAGTTCCAGTAGTATCAAGCGTTTGCGCTTCAATCCCAGCAAAGTCTTTTACCTTTCCGTCTTTAACTGAAACGAGGAAGTAATCAACATTTCCACCTGGTATCGAAATTTCCGATATAATGTGTAATTCATTACCTGGTTCATGCATTGTCAGCAAATGAAAGCAATCCGTGAATATCTGACGGCGTTCTAGTAAGCGGGAAGGGCAAATTATTAGAGACGCTGGTGGTTTACCATAAAGTACAATACAAGTACCTATCGAGGTGTCTGGATCGCTCTTACGAGTCTTATAACATCGTTTGTTAATGTAGGGGCAATGCTGAGCCGCAACAATCTTGGACCAGTTTAAACTAGCGTTGGTAGTGGAATTGCCAAAAAGGTCAACAACCTTGCTCATAGGTCTGTGTTACACCTTTGCTTGCAGAGTTCTAGATAACGGCGTGAAATATCTATCCCAATTGATTTATGATTCAGGTTCTTAGCCGCTTCTAGTGTTGTGCCCGTACCCGCAAATGGGTCTAGTACAACACCACCGTCAGGGCAGGTAGCGAGCAAGGGAATACGGCAGAGATCGAGAGGATATGGTGCAAAATGCGCTTTCCGCCTTTGGGTGTCTTCGGGAATAATTGTCCATACGTCGCCAGGTTTACTTCCGTTTGGGTGGTATTTGAGAAAATAATATCCCTTGTCCTGTAGTTCCTTTGCCCGACCAGAAACCTTTGTACTATTGGAATGGGTTGTACGCTGTCGATCTCTAATAATCATCCTAAAATCAGAAACCTGTCCCGATGCAACATTTGCAAGCATGGTTTCCAATGCTTCTAAAGCAGCTTTCTTCTCAACAGGCGTGAGGGAAGTAGATAATTCAATCTGTCTCTTGTAACGAACACCAGAAACACCTGTTGCAGAAATAACTGCGCCATTTACTACTTTTGCTTCGCGGGGTTTAGACCTTATCGCATCAGCATTGTAGTAGTAACCTTTTGCCTGCTTCACAAAATGAAAAATGTTCTCATGAACATTTCCCAGCCGATCTTTACTGTTATTCATGCCTCCTTTAAGCTTGTTCCATATAACATCATTACGCAGAAGCCAGCCTTGTTTATCGGTAAGCTCGAATGCTACGCGCCAAGGAATACCAACCAAGCTTTTGCCATTATAGGTGTCGCCTAGATTCAGCCAGAAAGATCCTTTTGGTTTCAAGACGCGCTTTAGTTCTAGGAAAACGGCGCAAAGATGTTTTACATAGTCCAAGTAATTATCTTCTAAGCCAATGCCGCCGTTCTCGTACTCACGTTTTCCCCAATAGGGGGGCGAAGTCATGGCAAAATCAATACAAGCATCTGGTAAATGGCACAAAACAGTCAAGGCATCGCCATGTAACAGTAATGGTTGAAGCTCTGTACTAATTTTGTAGCTTGCAAATGCTTGCTTATATCCCTCCGAAATAATGGTTTCAGGTGGCACTAAACAAGATTTGGTCTGTTGTATGGCTTCAAGTCCACTGCTCTGCAGGGGATTACTGTTAAGAGGCAAGGTTTGGGACAGATCTGGCAATTCAAATAACCGTTTTGTTTTCTATTGGGTAATTTTAGCACAGTTTTTGCAATAGCAGAGGCTCGATCGTACAAATGCCTCAATCCCCGATTAACTTTTGGAAACGCTTATCAGCCGCAATGTCATCAAAATCTATGTCACCGGCTGCTTGTTCCTTCAAGGTAGGATTGAGGTTAATTGCTTGTTGTAAATTTTCTATAGATGATTCTACCTGCCGCTGCATTGCAAAACAGATAGCTTTGTTATAGTAGGCGTTGGCATAATCTGGTTTAATTTCCAATGCCTTATCGAAGCTTTCTATTGCTTCATCATCTCGCCCAAGCATAACGAGAGAGTAACCTCGGTTATTCCAAGCTTTATGAGAGTCTGGCTTAAATTTGATGGCTTTATCAAAACAAACAACTGCATCCTCATCTTGTTCCAACTCTTGCAACGCCAGACCCCGGTTGAACCAAGCGACTCCATCATCGGGTTTAACTCGCGTAGCTTTTTTAAAAGCAGTCAAAGCTTCCTTATGTCTTCCCAAGTATCCCAGTGCTACACCTACATCAACCCAAGCTTGGTGGTAATCGGGCTTAAGTTTCAAAGCTTGCTCGTAAGAATCAATTGCTTCTCTGTATTGTTTTAGTCTTCCTAAAGTCATACCTCGGTTTAACCAAGCAGCAGGATTGTTTGGTTGAATCTCAATTGCTTGGTTATAAGTAGCAAGTGCATCTTCATAGTTCTTTTGAGCAAAAAGAATTTCTCCCTGTTTGATATAATCTTCTACTTGAGAATCCGCTTGAGTGTCAGTAGGTGCTGGAACTATTTCAATGATGCGTTCGCCCTTGGCGCAAGCCGTACCCGGCTTATCGCTAATAGGTTCTGAACTGACTTCAGGGATAACTTCATTATTTATCTCTTGCGGTTGTTGCAATA
This sequence comes from Scytonema hankhaensis NUACC26, assembly GCF_045865695.1. Lineage (NCBI taxonomy): Bacteria > Bacillati > Cyanobacteriota > Cyanophyceae > Nostocales > Scytonemataceae > Scytonema > Scytonema hankhaensis. The sequence goes on along the minus strand of NZ_BAACAP010000249.1, from coordinate 90,708 downwards.
TCTGCTGTACTTCTTCCGCTGCTTTTTTCTCAACCACAGATTTTACAGGTTCTGCGATCGCGAAGCGCAAGCCGTACCCGGCTATCGCCCTTGGCGCAAGCCGTACCCGGCTTATCGCACCAGAAGCTGCATCAGATATCTGTTCGAGAAGTTCATCTTTTCTTTGTAGAGCATCTTTCTGTAATTCAGAAAGTTGAGAAACAAATTCTGATTCTAATTTTTCTAGCTTTTCCAGAGCGATCGCTTTTTCTTGTTGAGCGTCTTTCTGTAGTTCCGAGAATTGAGAAGTCAATTCACTTCCCGATTTTTCTAAATCTTCTAGAATAATTTGTTGTCTCCGTTGGGCATCTATCCGCAACTTAGAAACTTGCGAGGCAAATTCCGTTCGCAACTGCTTTAAACTTTCAATAACTTTCTCTTTCTGTTGTTCTATATCAAACTCAAATCCTGTTGCATAAGACTTCAGTTGGTTTTCCAAATCTATTAAGCTGTCATGAGTTACCTTTGTTTGGTTTTGAGCACCAACTTTTAATTCAGAAAGTTGAGAAGCAAATTCTGTTTGTAATCTCTCCAAGTTTGACAGAACTCGATCTCTGTGTTTTTCCGTATCTGAATGCATGTTGGAAATTTGAGATGTCAACTCCGACTGAGATTTGGTCAAATCCTCAAGGGTAATACCTTTTTGCTGTTCTATTCCTGACTTTAGCTCTGTCAACTGAGAAGCGAATTCTATTTGCAATTGCTCTAAATTTGCCAGAAGTTGATTCCTGCGTTGTTCTGTATCTGAATACCATCCAGAAATTTGAGAAACAAACTCTGACTGATATTTTGCCAAATCTTCAAGTGCGACATCTTTTTGCTGTTCTATTCCTGACTTTAACTCTGTCAATTGAGAAGCAAATTCTCCCTGCAATTGCTCCAAATTTGCCAGAACTCGATCTCTGTATTGTTCTGTATCTGAATGTATATTGGAAATTTGAGATGTCAACTCCGACTGAGATTTTGCCAAATCTTCAAGGGCAATCTCTTTTTCCTGTCGTACTCCCGATTTTAACTCTATCAATTGAGCAACAAATTCTCTTTGTAATTGCTCCATATTTTCTAAAATATTCTTCTTTCTTTGTTCTGAGTCTAAATGTAATTCAGAGATTTGAGACGAAAACTCCGACCGACTTCTTGCCAAATCTTCAAGAGCAATATCTCTTTCCTGTTGTACTCCCGACTTCATCTCAACAAGTTGAGATTCTAGTTCAGATTCCAATTCACCTAAATTATTTAAAGTTATATTTTTCTTGTGTTGAGCTTGAGATTCAAATTCAGATAAGTAAGAAGCAAATTCCGATTCTAAAGTTTGTACTTCTTGTTGAGATTTTTGAACTAAAACTGTTAGTTCCGCTAGTATATATTCTTTAGATTGAGAAACTTCTAATGGAACCTTAGATAAACTTTCTTGTTCTATTTTGATTTTTTGTTGCAGAGTTTCCGCTTCCTTCTCTAATTCAGAGGAAACATTTTTAATTTCGTATATCAGTTTTTGTGATTCTTGCTTTACAGTGACTAGTTGTTTTTCTAACTCTTCGAGTCCCTCTAGCCGTTCCATGGCTTTATCCACAATTGCACGGATTGCTGCTCGTCTTAAGAGCAGGAGTGAAGCGATCGTTGTTACCGGAATAAGAGTCAGTATACCAAGCCATACATTAAGTAGTATAGTTGTACGCACAAAGGAACGTTGTTCTTCTGACCATTGCACTCCTTGTCCCCGATTTTGACTCAAGACCAGGGGAGCAGGCGCTACTTCTGAGGAGGAAGATGGCGATCTCTGAGCACTAGCAACACCAACTGACAATAAAACAGGTGAAAAGACAATAGCGCTTCTCAACAGTAAGGTGAAGACAATTGGATTTTGGCTCTTCATAAAAACATCTCTTCCCGTTGGTAAGTTGTCAAGCAGCACACTTATCCAATTTAGCAGTCTTAACCCTCTCCTTGGGAGACGCTTTAGACTAAATGATGAGAATGTTGAAGCTTTTGGCGCTTTCAGTAGTACTACAACAGTAATACTTAATGCGCTCTCTGTTAACAATGAGTGTAGAGTATCAATAACTATGACTTATTCAGATCCCAACCGCTTAGATCGTATTGAAGTACTTGTGGAATCTAATACCCAATTTCTGAATTGACTTTCTCAAACTGTTGATGATAACAGCCGCCAGGAGGTTTCCTACACATTCAAATGCAGTTCTCACAAGCTTTTCAGCCAACATTGCACAAACTAGCAAATAAGCGCACAACACCGGAATATTGAATCTTTTGTTCAAAATTGAGGCGATTCACTCTACTGCTCGTATTTATTTTATTCATGCAGTTTCTCATGCTGTGGCTGGACGGGGGAAAATGGCTAAGGATTATATAGAACTTAGAAGGAAGAGGTACTTCAAGCTCAGTTCACAAATTGCTGGGTTGGATAATGCACAATTGCGTTCTCTGTTTGACAATAGTGAGTCGAATGAGTCTAGTACGGGTTGGGGGATGAATCACACCATTGTCCTTGGGCAATTCAAGGTGTTTGTAAAGCGCGTTCCGGTTACGAACATGGAATATGACAACCTGTTCTCTACCAAAAACCTCTACGATCTGCCAACTTCTTATAACTACGGCATAGGTACCCCAGGCCCTGGTTTTGGGGTCTTCCGTGAACTCGTAACCCATATCAAGACAACTAATTGGGTATTGGAGGGGGAGATCGCCACTTTCCCACTGATGTACCATTATCGGATTATTCCGTTCTCCGGGTGGCGTGCGGATGTGGATATGGAACAATGGGGCAATAATGCAAACGTCCGAGCTTATGTGTTAGATAGAGCGAACGCAAACCATGAGTTGGTTCTGTTTCTAGAGTACATACCGCATATTCTGGAAACATGGCTGCGCTTAAACCCCAATAAACTTCAGAAACCCCTTCAGGATGTACGCACAACCATTGACTTTTTGAGGACGAAGGAAATTATCCACTTCGACGCGCATTTTCGCAACATTCTCACCGATGGACAGCAAACATACTTGACCGATTTTGGTTTGGTGCTGGACAAGAGTTTCATGTTGACCAAAGATGAAGAGTCTTTCTTTGAGCAGAACGCATTTTACGATTACGGAGAAGTCTTGCGGAATCTTGGGCACCTGATTCGATCGCCCTATGATTCATGTTCGGAGGACGAGAAACGCAAGATCATGAAAAAATATGGCATAAAAGAAGGCTTAGAACTTTATGAAGTGGGAGCTGTATTACTCGACAATATCGAGCAGATACATGCTGATGGGGATTTGAATTTAGATGAGTTCTACGTTGCCAGCATCGTCAAATACCGCAGCATCATTACGCTGATGCAAGACTTTTTTTCTGATATGTGGGGAAATCAAAACAAGGACACGAAACTTCCTCACGCAAAGCTAGGGCTGCTGCTCAAACAGACGGGGTTTGTTTCTGATGCACGAGTACGTAAAACATCTCACAACAACTAAGGACTTAGCAACACATTTACCCAGACCGTGGGAGCGTTATTTAGAACAAAGTAATGATAAAATTGTCACTCCAAGTGTTGTGCAACGCGATTTTCAAAGAATTATTTCGGAGATTGGTACACCAGTACGACCATCCTCTTGAACAGTTAGAACATCTATACCAAGCAAGCGTAACCCATCTGTTATTTGTCTTGGAACTTGCTCATCCATGTAAAAGGCAAGGGTCATTTGAGTAGACCCTGTGCTCTCATCCTAGCAGCAAAAGGCGATTCTCCTGCTTCCTGTCGTGATGCTTCAGCAGCTTGAAAACGTCGATGTATTTCGGCATCCATTACTTCTTTATAATCCTAATAATAAGCTAGTGCTGAGTGAATCTGACTCATGGTCAGGTGAGGATACTGGTAAGCTAACTCTTCAGGACTCCAACCGTAGGCTTTCACCGAAGTCACTAATTCGACCACCTTCATCCGAGTTCCAGCAATAATCGGCATTTTACGCTCATCAAGTTGCACGTATTTATACCCAGTAGCTGTTTGTACCATTGTTTCTCTTTCCTTTTGTGGTTCTTGAGTATTTGTTATGCTTAATTCAAATGATAGGCGATCGCTTTACTGTTGTTTAAACTACTCATGGCGAAGCACTTCACTGACTACCCGTCGGGGTGTTGGTTTGACTTCCTTACTATAACCAAAACGCAGCAATACTTGAGGATAACCCGATGTATTCAAAAGATTTGTGAGTTGAGGACGCAGTTCGGGAATTTGTATGGGTTGGTTTAAGAAGGATGCGGAAACGCCAACTGCTTGTCCTAGTAGTAAAAGTCTTTGCAACGCCTGTCCCGCATTCAACCAGCTTGCTGTTGTTTCTTTTTCTGTACCCAATACTGCAAATACGGGCGAACCAACAGCTAATTCATGTTCTTTTGCTGCTTGTCCCATACCAGTCTCAAAAGTACGGTTGCTATGGGCTACCATGGGGGTGGTAAAGTCTAGCAGTTCCCCAATGGTTGGAGCATAGTCGGGCATACCGTCATGAGTGGCAGTGCGGCTTGAATGTAACCAGGCTGCTAACTCTCTCCGAAAATGCGGATCTGCTAGTTGAATGCGATCGCCTTCTGTAACAAGCTCTGCTATTGCATTCCGAAGATCTTGCTCTTGAACGAGATGAAGCCATGCACCTTCTTCCAGTACTGACTTTTGCATAATAGAGAGCAGCGTTTCTGGGATGGGTTTATCTTGAAAAGCTAATCGGTTTGTGTGCCGTTGCTTAATCGTGGCAAACAGCAAAAATTCTTCTTCTGTTTGCTCTTTCTGGCTACCCAACCAAACATGAGCCAATAAATCTGGGTCTTCTGGATTGGGAAAAGTTTTAACGACATCAATATAACCAAAGTGTCTAATAGCTAATCTTAAGTTATATAGTGCCGCACCACAACTCAAAGTTAACTCCCGATCTTGGGGGTCAATCACAGGCAAAGCACGAGTTCTGTCGGCATATAGCTCAATGGTTTCGTGGGCAATTTTAAACAACCAAGGTTGAGCGTTATATTGTGATGGAGCCAAAACGGCGTAGTTCAACAGAAAATCTAGCTGCTGTGAGGGGCTACTGCGTTTGGGAAAGTCTATGTCTGAAACGTTCCAAGGGCTTAAAGGTTCAGACGATACTATCTTTGACATAATTTTTTGTTTAACAATTCTTTATAAATTTTGATTTTTTTTAACAAAAACTAATTATTGTTAATTATATAGTACACAATTAAAAACTACGTACAGTAGTTTTTACTATTTGTTATAATAGGTAACCCAAAACTTGGACAATTATCGCGAGATAGAAAATAATTGGTTTGTAGTTGCTCCTTATGACTCAAGAACAACTACAAACGTAGTATGAGCTATGAATTCTAACAGGAGCATTTTTCAAATAAATGAACCACACTATGCTCTTGTGGTCTAATAAGAGTGAAAATTGCTGTCATGACATCAAGCTGCTGTTCTCGCGTTAGCTTGATAAAGTTGACAGCATATCCGGATACGCGAATTACCATTCCCACTAACTTATGGATCTAGATATCTTCTGTTTTGCCCAACGCAGACGGTACAATCGAGAAGGTGTTGGAAATTCCATCTTGAGTGTGTTGGTAAGGTAATTTGGCAACGGATACCAAAGAGGCGAGCGCACCCTTGGTATCGCGTCCGTGCATGGGATTAGCTCCGGGAGCAAAAGGTTCTCCGGCTTTTCTTCCGTGTGAGATATTGCCTGTCTTCTTGCCATAAACCACGTTAGAGGTAATAGTCAACACAGACTGGGTAGGAACAGCATTCCGGTAGGTCTTGTTCTTGCGGACTTCATTCATGAACTTGGTCATCAAGTGAACCGCAACACTATTTATACGGTCATCATTGTTCCCGTATTTGGGAAAATCTCCCTCTATTTGATAATTTACTGCCAAACTGGCTTTATTTCTTAATACTTTTACTTTAGCGTATTTCATGGCAGAAAGTGAATCAGCAACCATAGATAATTCTGCGTTCTTATACGCCATGGTGTCACTAACCTCCCAAGAAACAGGTTCAAAGCGAGAATCTGATGCACCCTTCTCTCCTGAAACTCGTTTCATCGGAGTTTTTAAGCGTGTGGATGGCGTGTTTGTTGTGGGGTAAGAGCCATCATTGGTTGCTGTGGATTTCTCAGACGCCAACAAATGAGTGCTACTGACGGTAGTTACACCTATAGCTGCTCCTTGTAAAAATCCCCGCTGAGAAAATCCTTTCCGCACCCCTTTATGTTTCTCAGATTTTGACATGAACGATGAACGCTTTCTACACGACTGGCGATCGGATACTATCTCAATAACTGTCCAATCGGATTATGCTCTAACAATAATTATCACTCTTGATATGTAACGAGATGTAAAGCTCTACTAAATCTTCCAAAACTGCATAAGTCAATTGTGCCTGTACCTATTAAATATTGTGAGAAAGGAAAATCAAAGTTACTTAATTATAAAAGCGTAATTTGATTTGAATTTTCTCTAAAGTACTTGAAAGTAAGCCGATGTGGCATTACTTATCTTTCCATCAAAACAATTCATTCAATAAGGACAAAAACTATGTCTGCATACAACGTTGATTCTTATCAAAACGTCTGTGAATTTACCGTGCCTATTAAATTGAATATTCCCATTCACATTGAACCTACAGTTGCAATGAAAGCACCAGATGCTGTACGCGAGAAAGTCAATATTCATGTTGAGCCAGACATTTATCTGAAGCCAGAAGTCAAAGCAGTACCACCCGTGTGTCATCAACCAAATGGTTATGACAAATATCAATTGTCTACCGAACAAGCTGCATAACTAGTAGAACTACTACCTCTCATTCACGTCATTTTTTAATTAATTAAAGGAGTCAAACCAATGTCTGAATACAAAGCTGATTCTTATCAAAACGTCTGTGAATTTACCGTGCCTATCAAATTGAATGTTCCCATATACATCGAGCCAACAGTGGCAATCAAAGCACCTAATGCTGTGCGTGAGAAAGTTGCTGTTTATCTCGAATCAGATATCAACCTCAGTCCAGAAGTTAAGGCACTACCTCCCGTTTGTAATAAAAATGGTTATGACAAATACCAATCATCTGCCGAACAAACTGCATAACTATCAGAACTATCCTCTCTCATTTACATCATTTTTTAACTAATCAAAGGAGTCAAATCAATGTCTGAATACAAAGCTGATTCTTATCAAAACGTCTGTGAATTTACCGTGCCTATCAAATTGAATGTTCCTATCCACATTGAACCTACAGTGGCAATTAAAGCACCCAATGCTGTGCGTGAGAAAGTTGCTGTTTATCTCGAACCAGATATCAAACTGAATCCAGAAGTCAAAGCATTACCTCCCGTTTGTTATCAAAGTGACTACGACAAACACTAATTCTCTAAATTAAGGCTGTACATTCTTGGTTGTGGTGCATCCATAGCAATCCTATTTGATTTGTAAAATTTCCGTAGGGTGGGCATTGCCCACCTACATCCAATAAGGTATAGCCCTACCTTTTTTTAAGCTGTAGTCTGATTTTAGAGAAATGATATAACCTGTGCGATCGCAATTGAAAGGAGGTAGCCTGTTTTTTAACTACCTTCTTTCTTGTCCCAATTCTAAACACTATAATTTTATAGTTGAGTCACATCTATGTCTACATCATCTACTCCAATCAACCCTTCAAACAAAACAAAAGTTAATATCTCCATGATGTTAAACTTGCCTATTGAGATTGAGTTAGAAGTTGTGGGAACTCCTCCGAATCAAGACGAGCAAATCGAAGAGCGAGAAAAAGTTAGCTTGACTGAAAATTCTGAGTGTCAAGTTATAGTTAGCGGGATGAATTTAGCGAACATCGAAGATTCTCAAACATTACTCAATCAAATTGTCAGTCAACTTCAACAAGAAAACAAAGTCTTTTCTACTAGATCTCAGGTCAACCTTGAGGAAAATAACACGAGAAATGAGGTAGAAGGTTCGGCACATAAGCATGAGTCTGCAGATAATTTGTCATACTCTAAAAACTTGGCTGCGATCGGCGAGGTACCGCTTGCGCTTCGCGACGCGACTCAAACACCATTACCTCAGAAAAAGTTTCAGCTTCGTTTAAGCGAATCCCTCAATGATACTATGACCTTTGCTCTTAATTCTGTAGGAGCAATCCTCTTTCTAGGAAAACTTGCTAACTATAGCTGGGAATAAAACTTTTCCGTTCCATACCATAACAACAGAAGCTTAAGAACATTTTTAGCATCATAGCGTCTTCGACTACTGATATAGTACCTAACATTGGCTAAGTTTGCTTAGATCCCCGACTTCTTTAAGAAGTTGGGGATTTTGCAGCCTCGTAAGGGTTGAAATCAGTTAACCATGTACTGAGAGTTGCCAAACTGCTTAAAAAATGCTTTTAAAGCTGCTAATGGAGTTGAACGGAATTTTACTAAACATGAAGCGCCAACACGCATCACTCATTTCTCTGACTCTTATCTTAACTTCGATCGCACCATACTCAGCGATCTCCGCACCCCCTAGAACCCCAGATAAAACAGTCAATTGTGACATTCTAGTTGTAGGCGGTGGGCTTTCTGGCACTGCTACTGCTTATGAAGGGTTACTTGCAGGCAGAACAGTATGCCTCACCGAACTGACAGATTGGCTCGGAGGGCAAATTTCTTCTCAAGGAACTTCTGCTTTGGACGAACGCCCAACCCAGCGAGCAAAACAATATTACTCCCGTGGTTACTTGGAATTACGCCAGCGTATCGAGCGTCAATATAAAGGAGACCTCAATCCGGGTGATTGCTGGGTAAGTGATTCCTGCTATTTACCTCGTGACGGTCATGAAATCTTGAACGCTATGCTTAAGGATGCTGAAAGGAAAGGTAAAGGAAAACTACAATGGTTTCCTAACACAGTTGTTAAAGATTTAGAATATAGCAGTGATGGTAAACTGATTAACGCTGCGATCGCAATCCAACATCAACCAGACAAAGGAGCACCGCCTCTAAACACATACCCGTTATCTCAAACTATCGAAGACGCTTATACCTACGAAAACTCATCTCGATTTACAAAAAATATCATTCGTCTTGTTCCCAAACCAACCAAAGCCAAAGGAAACACGAATGCACCGAACTGGTATGTAGTAGACGCTTCGGAAACAGGGGAAATTATTGCCCTCGCTGATGTTCCTTACCGATTGGGTATCGATGCTCGTTCTTACCTAGAACCTTCTTCTTCCAGTGCTACCAATGACCCGTACTGTCCTCAAGGCTTCACCTACACTTTTGCAATGGAGGCTACCGAGCAGCCGCAAAATCAAACAATGCCCCCATTCTATCCACAATATGCACCATATTATAGTTACGAACTCAAACGACTGGCAAGCTTTCCATTAGTCTTTACATACCGTCGAATTTGGAGTCCCAGAGACGGGGAACCGATGGAATTTGGAGGAGTCAAATTTTCTGCACCCGCCCCAGAAGATATTTCCATGCAAAACTGGACTTGGGGTAACGATTACCGTCCGGGAACCTCTACAGACAACCTCATTTACACCCGTCAGCAATTACAAGCCGCCGGACAGTTGAAGCCCGGTGGTTGGATGGGTGGATTGCGAACAGATGCTTTACGTAAAGGTGAAGAAATTTCCCAAGGTTATTACTATTGGTTGGTAGCCGGAACAACTGATTCCCAATTAGGCGATGGAGTCAAACAGCCCAATCCCAATAACCGATATTTATCTGGCTTAGATTCTCCAATGGGAACAGCACACGGCTTATCAAAACATCCTTATATGAGAGAAGGAAGGCGCATCGTTGGACGCCCCAGTTGGGGACAACCCCAAGGCTTTACAATTTGGGAAATAGATATTTCCCGTCGCAATTACGATGACGAATACTACCGCAAGACACTACCAGCAGACGAATACCGTCGCTTAAAAGCCGCACTTGCAGGATTAGAAGCCGCATCAGTTCTTTCCGGACAGCAAAAACCTGATAACGTAGCCCGACGAACTCGTTCTACCATTTTCCCAGATGCTATAGGTATTGGTCATTACGCAATTGACTTCCATCCCTGTATGACACAAAGCCCTCCAGAAGCACCGGGTAACAAAGAACGTGCGGGGGAAAGACGTGGTGCAGGACAAGCTTATCCCTTCCAAATTGCTTTAAGAGCAATGATTCCTCAAAAAATTGATAATTTATTAGTAGGTGGTAAAAGCATTGCTACCAGTCACATTGCCGCCGCCGCCTATAGAGTACACTCCTTTGAATGGTCTGCTGGTGCTGCAGCCGGAACAACAGTCGCTTTTGCCTTAAAAAATGGTATTGCACCATACCAACTGGTCGATGAATTACCCAAACCAGAACCTCAACTCCAAACCCTAAAACAGTTGTTGGAGAAAAACGGGAATCCTACTGCTTTCCCTGATACCTCAATTTTCAATCAAAATTGGGAAGACTGGAAGTAGTGGGTTGTTAGTTGCTCTCCACTAACCACTAACTCCTAAGAGGATGTTTGAAAAGTCAGGATCGATGTATCAAATATTTTTGACCCCACCCTAACCCTCCCCTTATAAAGGGGAGGGAACTAGATTTTTCTTGTTTCCCCCCTTTATAAGGGGGGATAATGGGGGGTAATAATGCAATTAACATTACAGCCAACCACTTTTCAAACAACCTCTAACAACTAACCCTTATCGCTAATTGATTGTGATAATTTTTGCGCTAAAACTATCAGATCGGAAGGTATCATTACCAGAGTTGTTGTGTTATTTTCGGCTCCAATTTCTGTAAGCATTTGCAATCGGCGCAATTCTAAAGCAGCTGGATTTTTCGCAATCAGTTCTGAAGCTTCTGCTAATTTAATTGAAGCCTCCTGTTCTGCCGATGCTTTAATTATACGAGCGCGTTTTTCTCGAATAGCTTCTGCTTCTTTCGCCATTGCTCTTTGCATTGCTGAGGGAATTTCTACATCTTTAGTTTCTACTCTTTCAATAACTATTCCCCAAGGTTCTGTGATTTCATCTACAATTTCTTGTACTCTATTATTAATCTTGTCTCTATTTTGTAATACATCATCTAAAATGTGTTGCCCTACAACATTACGTAAAGTCGTAAGGGCTGTTTGATAGACAGCCATTTGATAGCTTTCAACTTGATTGATGGCTTTAGCGGGATTGAGAATTCGGTAGTAGAGAACAGCATTCACTTTAATTGTCACACTGTCAGCAGTCACAGTTTCCTGAGGTTCAATATCTACTGTTTTGGTGCGAATATCTATTTGAGTCTTTTGATCTATGATGGGAATAATCCAATAGAGTCCGGGACCTCTAACACCGCTAATTCTACCCAAGCGAAAGATAACTCCTCGCTGATATTCCTTATCTAACTTACATCCAGACAGTGTTAGAAATATTAAGAAAGTAAAGAAGGCACCTGTTAACGCTTCCATAATTTATCATCAAGTAATATCTTGTTGCATTGAAGAACAACTCAAACTAATTCCGTCTTTTGTTAATCGGTAATTTGAATGAAAATAAGCGGCGTATAAGTCGGTAACTCTTGCGAACAATATCTAGGAGAAAGTAGGGAATTCTTAACCGAAGCGGGCAAAGAATAGGGCGGTATAACCAATAGTAAGCTTTCTTCAAGTCATTCCACTTCGAACAGGTTTCTTCATGAAGAAAGTCAGAAATATCTACGACTAGCCCTCTACCTTCATACATCATCACGTTACGTCCGTGGATATCATGAGGGTAAAGACCTTGCTGACGCGCATAGTCTAGAGCTTTGTCTATATCCCGGATAACCCGTACTGGAATCTGCAAGCCAAGGTGCATACAGTCATAGAGGGTGACCCCATACAGCCGTTTGAGGATTAACCAGCCGTCTTTAGCATGGTAACACTCGGAAAAGGTAGGATGGGAACCCAAACGTTGGTAAACCTCTACCTCCTCCTCAAAACCAGGTCGTCCTGGGGCATAAATTTTTACGACTCGATCTGGGTAGTCGGGGTGATAGACAACAGCAGCGTAATTTCCCGCCCCTAGGCGTTGCCAAGGATGAGGGAGATACTGAATTTTCACTGGATCGTGAGGATTGACACTCTCAATTTGCAAGTTGGGGAGTAATTCCTCTTGGATACTTTTAACTAGGCGTTCGATTTGCAATCTATCTGCATTGGATTTGTAAAGGGGATCGGGATACCCCTGCGATAGAGATTCATCAATCATTGGGAGTCCTCGCTAGAGGGATACTTCGCAGGAACTATAAAATGTTTGGAATAAGCACTTTAATACTTCCACAAGGGAAGACAGCTTTTACTATAAGCCTTTTAAAGGTGCTTTGGCTAACTAGTAGCAAGCTTAAGATTCAACCATCATATGACCGATCGACATTAGCATCTACAGTTCCTACCATCAGGATTCCCAATTTAAAGAATAAACTTAACAAGGGGATTGGCGATTGGCGATTGGCGATTCGGAATTAAGTCCCTAGTCCCTAGTCCCCAATCCCTTTACCTTGTAACGTGTTACGCGATTATCTGAAACATCCTAATAACGGTATGAGTCCAGAAGATAACCGCCGTCGCCTTTGTGATTAAAATTCACAAGCCTGAAAACAGAACGTTTGTGTTGAGTTGTTATGATGAAATGAGCGAAAACGCAATTCATTAAGTTATCAATGCACGACATGGCTAGCAATCGACAATTTAGTCCTCAAGAGGAAAGCGATCGCTTAAAGGTTTTACAACGGTATGAGATTTTGGATACACCTCCTGATGGCGCGTTCGATCGCATCACTTCAATTGCTGCTAGACTTTTAAAAGTACCTATTGCTATTGTAAGCTTGGTGGATAGCGATCGCATATGGTTCAAGTCTCACTACGGTTTGGATGTAGAACAAATAGAGCGATCGCCTGGTTTGTGTGCATCGGCAATTCTTTCTAACGACGTTTATTCAATTGTAGATGCAAGTAAAGATGTGCGTTCCTTAGCAAATCCCCTAGTTGCGGGTGAAATGGGTTTGCGTTTTTATGCAGCCGCGCCCCTGACAACCTATGATGGTTATAACCTAGGCACATTGTGCGTTATTGACAAACAACCTCGTTCTATCTCTAAAGACGAGAAGTCTATTTTGAGCGATCTAGCAGCAGTTGTCATCGATGAGATCGAAATGCGACTAGCCGCTCGTAAGGTAGCGCAGTTAAATATCGAACTAGCCCAAGCCAAAGAGGCTGCAGAAGTGGCAAACAAAGCTAAAAGCCTCTTCATTGCTAATATGAGCCATGAATTGCGATCGCCTTTAAATGCAATTCTTGGCTTTTCTCGATTAATCCAACGCACTCCCAATTTATCTGTAGAAAATCTAGAAAATGCTAACATTATTATCCGTAGTGGCGAACACTTGCTGTCATTGATTAATCAAGTCTTAGATTTCTCAAAACTGGAATCTGGGCGTACAACTCTTAATGAAAAGAACTTCGATCTTTACTGCTTGCTGGATGAGTTGGAAAATATGTTTCAACAAAGGGCAAGAGAGAAAGGGCTAGAGTTAGTCTGTACTTATAGTCCTGATGTTCCAAAATATATACGGACGGATGAAGTGAAGTTGCGCCAAGCACTCATTAACTTGATAAGTAATGGAATCAAATTTACAGACCGAGGTAGAGTATTGGTGAAAGTGGGATTGGCGATTGGGGACTGGGAATTGGAGAAAAGGAAGGAATTTACCCAATCGCTAATCGCCAATCGCCAATCTCAAATCACTTTTGAAGTCGAAGACACGGGTGCTGGAATTGCGGCTGAAGAGTTAGACCAACTTTTTGAAGCTTTTGTACAAACAACAACAGGAAAAGAATCTCATGAAGGTACGGGTTTGGGTTTAGCCATAACACGCAAGTTCGTAAATATTTTAGGAGGTAAAATTAGCGTTTGTAGCCACGTAGGAGTGGGTACAACTTTTAAATTTGACATTCCTGTGAGTGTAATTGATGCTACAGATATTGAAAGCAAACAACCATCACGTACTGTTGTATCATTAGAAGCTAATCAGCCTCAATACCGTATTTTGATTGTTGATGACAAACCCCTCAATCGTCAACTACTGGTAAAATTGCTTCAATCTATAGGGTTTGAACTTGAAGAAGCTAGCAACGGTCAAGAAGCTATTGACCTTTGGGAAAAATGGCGACCGCATTGCATATTTATGGATATGCGGATGCCTGTTATGGAAGGATATGAAGCAATGCAAAAGATTAAATCGACCCTCAAAGGTCAAGCGACAATCTTTGTCGCTTTAACGGCTAGTTCTGTAGAGGAAGAAAAAGCGAGCACGCTCTCTACTGGTTGCGATAGCTTTATCCGCAAACCATTCCGAGAGTCAGAAATTTTTGAAGCGCTACAAAAACACCTTGGAGTTCGATTTGTTTATGAAGAAGAAAAACTCAATTCCGAGCTTAATAACATTAAGACAAAAAGCGTCAAACAAACCGATCTCGCAAATCTGACACACGAAATGGCTGCTTTACCTCCGGATTTAATCGAGCGATTTTATCTAGCCACTCTCAATCTAGATACAGATGTCATACTAAGTCTTATTACCCAAATCCGCCAAACAAACGAGTCATTAGCTAATATATTAGAGGATTTAGTTCACAACTTTCAGTACCAACAAATTTTAACCTTAACACAACCAATTATATCCTAAATTATGAGTTCGGAGCCAACTCCTCCACTAAAGGGAAATATATTAGTAGTTGATGATAACCCCGCTAATCTACGTCTTTTAGTCGAAATTTTATCGCAACAAGGATATAAAGTGAGACCTGCACTCAACGGTCAGCTAGCTTTAATATCAGTAGAGGCAAGTTCTCCCGATTTAATATTGCTTGATATTATGATGCCGGAAATAGACGGTTATGAAATCTGCTCTAGATTGAAAGCATCTTCTCAAACTAAAGATATTCCGGTGATTTTTATCAGTGCTTTAAATGAAGCGATTGATAAAGTCAAAGCTTTTGCTGTTGGTGGAGTAGATTACATCTCCAATCCCTTTCAAATGGAAGAAGTTTTGGCGCGTGTTGAGAATCAATTAAGTATTCGCCGACTTTCCCGACAACTTGCTGAAGAAAACGCACGGTTGCAGCAAGAAATTCTTGAAAAACAAATCGCACTGCGCGATCGCAAACAGGCAGAGTTAGGATTGCGCTTAATGACAGAACGCCTGCAGCATTTGCTTTCATCGTCTCCTGCAGTCATATTTAGCTGTCAACCTGGGGGAAATTATCACACAACTTTTATTAGTGAGAATGTTAAAACGATTCTTGGCTATAAAGCAGGAGAATTTTTAGAAGATAGAGATTTTTGGACGACTCATATTCATTCTGATGATGTCAAACGTATTTATACGGGTATTAAAAAAATTTTTATAACTGGTTGGTATTCACACGAATATCGCTTTTTACACGCGGATGGGACTTACCATTGGCTGTTCGACCAATTGAGACTAGTTAGAGATGCAGCAGGTTACCCTATTGAAATTGTGGGTTATACGGTAGATATTACCGAACGCAAACAGGTAGAGTCAGCATTCAGAGAAAGCGAAGAACGCTTCCGCACCATGGCAGATACAGCGCCTGTTATGATTTGGATGTCAGGGAAAAACGCCCTTTTAAATTTTTTCAACCAAGCATGGCTCGACTTTACCGGACGCACGATGGAACAAGAACTCGGTAATGGTTGGCTGCAAAAAGTTCACCAAGACGATTTGCGACATTGTTTGAGTACTTATATACTAGCCTTTAGCGATCGCAAACGATTTAGTATGGAATATCGTTTCTTGCGTGCTGATGGCGAATATCGTTGGGTTTGCAATACAGGGATTCCTAGATTTACTCCTCTTGGCAACTTTGATGGTTATATTGGTTCCTGTGTAGATATCACCGAACACAAACTAGCAGAAACAACACTAAGAAAAGCACTAGAAACAGCAGAACTTGCCAATAAATCCAAAACTCAATTTTTGGCTTCCATGAGTCACGAGTTGAGAACACCTTTAAATGTCATCTTGGGTTTTACGCAAGTCATGTGTCGTAACGATGATATTTCAAGCGAGCATCAAGAATATCTCAGCCTCATTATGCGTTCCGGCGAGCATTTGCTGGAACTAATTGATGACATTCTGGAAATGTCTAAAATTGAGGCAGGTAGGATAACCTTGAACAAAAGTAGCTTCGATTTATATCGGCTTTTGCACAACTTGCAAGAAATGTTCCAGATCAAAGCTAAATCAAAAGATCTACAACTTATTTTTGAACGTGCAGAAGACGTTCCTCAATACGTGCAAACTGACGAGGGAAAATTGCGCCAAGTACTCATTAACTTGCTCAGTAATTCTATGAAATTTACAGACGCGGGTAGTGTGACATTAAGTGTAACGTTGGGGACTAGTGAAGAAAATTCCCAATCGCCAATCCCTAATCCCCAATCCCTAATCTTTGAGATTACAGATACAGGGCTTGGCGTTGCAGCAGAAGAAATTAATTCTATATTTGAAGCATTTACTCAAGGTTCCACAGGTTATAAATCTCAATCGGGGACTGGTTTAGGGTTACCAATTAGCCGTAAATTTGTACAGCTCATGGGCGGAGACATATCAGTCTGTAGTACTTTGGGTCAAGGTGCTACGTTTATGTTTGATATCCCCGTAGAACTAGCACAAGAAACTCACATTCAACTTTCTCAGCCAACAGGTCATGTGGTTGGGTTAGCACCCAACCAGAAAAAATATCGCATTTTGGTTGTTGATGATGAGTGGTCTCAACGGTTACTTTTAGTCAGACTCCTGACATCCGTTGGCTTTTCTACCTGCGAAGCAGAAAATGGCGAGCAAGCTATTTCTCTATGGTCAAGTTGGGAACCTGACCTTATACTTATGGATATGCAAATGCCGATAATGAATGGTCTGGAGGCAACTCAGCAGATTAAGTCGCATTTGAAGGGTCAAGCGACCGTTATTATTGCCTTAACTGGTTACGCTTTTGAATCGAATCGTGCTCTAGTTATATCAGCTGGTTGCGACGACTTTATCAGTAAGCCTTTCCGCGAAGATTTACTTTTTAACAAAATTGCACATCATTTGGGCGTGCGTTATGTTTATGAGGAGGAAGAGCGATCGCTGTCGCTTCAATCTGGAGAAAAGCCAGAGAATTTAACCCCAGCCGAACTCACTGTTATGCCTGCTGAGTGGCAGCAAGAACTTCACTGGGCTGCAGCCAGTTGTGCGGATGACAAAGTGCTCCAGTTAATCGAACAAATTCCCGACCAGTATGGCAATCTAAAATTAGCTCTAGCAGATTTAGCAAAAGATTTTAGATTAGACCGCATCTTAGAGTTAACAGATGTCGCTTTGTCGCTTTGTAGGTAGGGCTATGCCGCACATTCGCGCTTTGGTGAGCACTACCCACCCTACGTGTATTTTACAAATCAAATCGGATTGCTATATTCGTGACTCTCAAAGCTGAATAAATCTAAATGCCGAGAATTCTCAATTAACGCTTTCGCAACTAAAAAACCTGCAACAGTCCAAGTTTGGTATTTTCTAGCTTCTTTACCAATTAATCGACCATTTTTACCATCGTAATATTCGGGCCAGGAATCTTCAACTAAACGTTTCTCAGCGATTTCCATCGCTTTACAGGCTAAGTCCAAGCGATTTGTTTTTTGAGATGCTGCTGTTAACAACCAAAGTAAAACAGGCCAATTGCCGCCATTGTGATAAGACCAGGGGGTATTTTTTGGATCGCATCCCGTTACAATTCGCCACTCTATACCCTCTAGAGCAGGAAAACAAATTTTCATAGGCATATTTCCAACCAAATCATGCCAGCGTTTTTCAATTAAATTCATAATGCTTTGAGATTCTCCATCGCTGGCTAGAGATGTGATAATTGCCAATAAGTTACCTACAGTAAAAAAACGAAAATCCATGCGTCCGGGACCTAAATTCCCAGCAAGATAACCCCCAGAGTCAGGTAGCCATTCCATCAACCAATGAGGAATTGAATCAGCGTATATATTGAATTTATTAGCAACTTCTTTGCCAAATTCATCACCTTTGTATCGATAAATTTCATTTAAGCGCTTGAGATCGATCCAATAGTATTCTCGAAGATGATATGTTAGGCTTGCTAAGCGTTTTTGAACGCTATTATAAAGGTTGCAAGAGCTATCATCATTCCTTAATAGCAGATCGCCAGCCGCCCGTAAAGCCGTATAAAATAAAACCTGAATCTCAAGAGGATGTTCGTAAACGCCCATACGACGGTCAATCATAAAAGAGCCATCGGGAACTAACATGGTTGGATACATGGCAAACCTATGGACGAGGCACATTTGTAGAATTAATTTGATTCCTTTTTGAAAGTGTTTTTGGTGAAAAAGTGAAATATCACCAGTCACTTTGACGTATGCTCGCAGTAAAATAAGCCACCACAAGCAAGAATCAACAGGAGGGACTTTTGCGATCGCGTGTTCTCCAAAATCCGCCGTCAAAAACTCGCGACCATCCTCTGATTCTACCTTAAAACTAGCAGGCATAAGTCCCGGACCCGGTTTAAAGGAATCTATTTGTGGTTCCTGACTCTGCAAGCTAAGAGTTTCCGTCAAAAAGTTACGTACAATTTCAGGCTTACCTTTAATCAAAAACGCGAGTGCTGATAAGACAAAATCTCGAATAAAGCATTGGTCGTAATTCAGTGCATCAGGACCTGGTTCAATAGCAGCTACTGTTCCAATCGGACGACCTTGATAATAAATAATTGATTTTTCCAGCAATTGCCATGCTTCTGCTTCTACATCATATTTGACTATCATTAATTACACGCCCCCAACATAGTTCTGCGATCGCACGTCTACCTTAATTGGTTGCATGAATCTTTTGCATGGGGATTTCCCAACCACAGGAAAGCAAAAATTCTGCAACGTTTTAAATAGACGCACTAGTAGAGTGTGTTAATGCCTCCTAACACACCGCACTCAGTATAAATATTGCCTAATAAAATATATGATGCGTTATGCTTAGCTCTGACGCACCCTACATACAGTAATAATTTTTCTAATCTAAAGGGAGTAATTTATTATATTAAATCTCTATAGATCCCGACTTCTTTAAGAAGTCAGGGATCTATAGCAGTCCTAAATTATTTATAAAGAATTTTAAGTACAGTAGGGTGGGCATTGCCAACCAAAAGATTTAGTGGTGGGCATTACCCACCCTACTACATTTCATAAATCAAATAGGATTGCAATATAACTAGCTATCTTGACCTGTGTATGACACTCGGTAAATGACTCCATTGGTGTCATCTGTAAATAATAGTGAACCATCAGGCGCTACTGCTAAACCCACTGGTCTACCAAACTGAGTTAAGGCAACTTCGTTCAAAAATCCGGTGATAAAATCCTCAAATTCCACTGGTTTGCCATCTGCATAACGCACCCGTACAACTTTATAACCAGAGGGAGGGTTGCGATTCCAAGAACCGCGCATGGTGACAAAAGCATCGTTACGGTACTCTTCTGGAAACTGAGATCCTTTGTAGAATAACATTGCTAAGGGCGCACTGTGAGCTGTATAGGTAAGTACCGGTGGTTGTGTGTTAGCGCAGTATTCTTCTTTAGTTGTGCCAATGGGATTTGTAGATAAGTATACATCCGGACGGCGATCCGCATAACAAAAAGGCCATCCGTAGTTCGCACCCTCTTGTAAAAGATTTAATTCTTCTGGTGGTTGCTCGTTACCGCGCCAATCAGAACCATGATCCATCGCCCATAGTTCCCCGGTCTCCGGATGCCAATCAAAGCCTATAGTATTTCTCAATCCCTTCGCATAAACCATTCGCATGCTACCATCAGGTTGCGATCGCACGATAGTAGCGCTTTCTGGATTTGTGTCATTACAGGCGTTACAAGTGCTGCCTACTGTGATGTAGAGCATTCCATCAGGACCAAAAGCAAGAGTACGGTTTGGGTGTTGCCCTGCATCAGGCAAATCGTTAATCAACTCCCGTACTTCATCTATTGTTCCTTCTGAGTTCAAATCTGCGGCATAGAGTTCTTTATCTGTGACAAAGTAAAGACGATTTTGGTAAATTGTGATGCCGTTAATATATTCATAGCCCGATGCAATTGTTTGTATTTCGTCGGCGTACCCATCCTTATTAGAATCGCGAAGTGCTAATATATCACCTTGTTGGCGGCGAGTCACGTAGATAGTCCCATCAGGGGCAACTGCCAGCATCCGAGGATTGCCTAAATCTTTGGCAAATACGTTAATGCTAAATCCTGTTGGCAACTTAAGTTGCTGCAAAAGCGATTCATCAAATTTTAATTGTTCGGGCGTCACTAAATAGCCCTCAACTTGCTCTATCCTTTGTTCCTGGGTTTGTTGTGCATAACCAGGAAGAGTGATGCTTAGCACTAAAGCACAACCAATAAGTAAGCTTTTAGCTTTCACGGCATTTTCCTTGAGTATTGAATTGGTAATAAAAAACTAACTGGTGGAACGCAAAAGAATAAAGCACAAAGTATGACACTAATTTATCCTCGACTAAAATTAATAGTCGGAAAGTAGTTTAAAACTAATAGAGCGATCGCCACATCTTTCCAACGAAGTAGCGATATATACCTTCTTATTGTTTGAATGTTCCGATTTCTTTTAATAAGTAACCCACTAGATAGATTTAGACTCCCCAATCCCCGATTCACTGGTCACTGGTCACTGGTCACTGGTCACTGTACCGCTCTCTCATGCCAAAAACTTGTCGTACAATTGACTTCATCAAGCCAGGAAATAAATGAAAAGCTGTTGTCCAAAACTTTGCCGTACCAACCAGTACATCAGACTGCTGATACTTAACCGCCTGCCAAATTGCCTTTGCCACATCTTCAGGCTTCTCTAGCAGGGGGCTATGGAATGCTCTATCTATCAATTGATAGCGTTTGCGAACCATTTCCTCGTCCTTACCGCGAAAAAGCGCTCGTTCCATCAAACGAGTGCGAATAAAGCTGGGATAAATTCCGCAAACGCGAACACCTTTGGGCGATAATTCTGCTCGCAGGGCTTTAGTTAATCCCGTAACAGCATATTTACTCGTGGTGTAGGGTATTTGAAAAGGAATCGGATCTAGACCGCCAATGGAACTGACATTCACAATTGTTCCCTTCCCTCGTTCTAAAAAATAGGGTAAGAGTGCGTGAATAGTATAAATGTATCCCCAGAGATTTGTATCTATAACTTGATGCCAATCACTCAAGGAACTCTCTTCCACAGGTCCTAGAAAAAAGATTGAAGCATTATTAATCAGTACATCTATATGACCAAAATGAGTAAGAGATTTCTCAACTAAGTTTTTTATTTGTCCTGGATCTCTAACATCAGTAGAGATGGCAAGTGCTTCTCGACCTAAGGCACGTATCTCACTTGCTGTAGCTTCTAAACGTTCTTTTTGACGCGCAGCTAGCACAATATTATACCCATTACGAGCAAATAAAATTGCTGTTGCTTTACCAATACCTTGAGTTGCTCCTGTAATAATTACTGTTTTAGTCATAAAATTTTTTAAAAGCTGAGTTCTTCGGTGTTAGGGCAAGAAAGACCGTTTCCTACCCTTTTCTTGTTTGGATACAATTCCCAGTCTAAATCTTAAGACCATTAGCCACACCTATCTTGGGTCAGTCTTTTTATTGAATCAACACATATCGTACCAAGAGGGCAAGTAAAGTTCCGGAACCCAAGGTCTAAACTTGTTAAAAAGGATTAACAGGATAAAATTTTTTTGTCTGTAAGTGGCAGCTTAGGGTGCATAAGCACAGTTGACAGAGGGTGCTGTTTAACACCAGAAGCTAATAAAGCAACAGTAGAATTTGTCGTTTTTATAGAGGCTGAACGTTGAATGAGTAAACTGGGAATTTGTAATGCTTTAATTGAAATAATACATAAATATAGCAATCCTATTTGATTTATAAAGTACACGTAGGGTGGGCATTACCCACCAAGAGACCTGGTGGTGGGTATTACCCACCCCACAGTACTTAAAATTGTTTATAAATGATTTAGGATTGCTATATACCTTTTTGAGTTGTTAACGCCTGTGTTATCGCATAGTATTGATACCTACGCTCTATTCAAGCCTCCTGAAAACTTACAAAAAGCAATGTTCTGCGAGGGTTCTATTTTCAAGAGTAGGCTCATGCTCTAGTACTCCCTACTCCCTCCTGCCTACTCCCTATTTTCAAGGCAGTTCATCACAGGAAAATCCCATAACCAAGTGTGAAAATAATTTCCTATGACGCCAGATGCTTCAACGGAGGCCCAATACCCACTGCCCCGTTTTCTAGCTAGAAGGGAAGAAAAAGTTGTCAGTATAGCTAGCTATAGTAAATTTGTCAGCGTCTTTTATTATTGCAGAATAGATTTAATACACTTATTGAAGGAGGTGAGACCAAGATGGCAGAAAAAACTGAAAACAAAGCAAGAGGTTGGTATCTTGTAAAAGACGTTACGGAATCACTGCGAGGTGTTATGTTTGAAGTAGCTAGAGGTCTTGACTGTCTTCCCTTTAATGTCAGGATTCAAGGTTGCATTAAAACCTTAGTGGATATCATGACCTTGCAGTTACTGATAAATATTGATAAGGTTGTTTATAAAGACTTGTCTATCCCCATTGAAATTGGTAACAAAAAGCATTTCAAACGCACTCGCAGTGAGTTAAACCAGTTTTCCAAGAGCGTGGTAGTCAAAGCTCTGAAAACTGAACTCAAGCGCTTTGACCAAGTATCCGTTACTTTTAACGTGGCTGACACCTCGCAAACCGACCCAGACCTGGATTTGCTTCTGAGAAAGCGTAACGGGAATCGATTTTACCAATTTTGGAGAGGTGTATTTGGCGTCATACGCAATGCTAGATGGAATGTTAGGCTTCGAGGAAGTGATTCGCACACCCTCTATACACAACACTTTAAGGTGTTGTGTAGTTTAACTAAACGCACCGTCAAGTTTCTAGTAGACGCTGTTTTAGACGGGTTGCAGGTACTTGACAAAGTACTAACAGAGGAATACAGCACGCTTCCAATCATCCTAGATTGGCGTGCATATTCCATAAATCGACTAACAATTGCAAAAACTTGCCACTAAAAATGTCAAGAATGCAATTTACCCTGCCTGAAGAACTATATTGATAGGACAAAAATCACAACTCACAACTATGACCAGCAAAGTAATCAACGTTAGAGAATACACCGTTAGAGCACACAAACGCTTGATTCATACACGAGTTTTCAACTTCGTTTGCAAAGAGTGCGGCACATCGTCCAAACGCGAGACTTTTGGGCCTCGTCCTTTGTACTGCGAGCAATGCCGTCCTCCTCAAGCACCTAAAAAATCGTTGATGAAGCCCTCTAATAAAGCCAAACCTAGACCAATGACTTACAAATCTGATACTGAATTAGGTTGAGATGAAACCCTATGATGACAAAACCACACTTAGAACCACCTCCTCAAGCCTTGATTGAACCACTGGTTGAATTGCGAGACTACTACGCAGCTCTTGTGGAAGAGTACGAACGTCTGAGTACGCAAGCGCGATCGCAACTGACTCACGTAGAAGCTATCTTGTCGAATTATTCACTACCTGGCGTACTTGATAACCAAACAGCGATAGTTGAAACACTCTCATTTCCTCCCACTCATTCCCAAGAAGCCTCTCACTTACAACAAGCACCAAATAACGTCTCTAACTTGAAGCAAGAAGAATTTATCCAGCTTGAGTTAAAAGACAATGGCAAGCAAGAGAATGGTGTAACCGAGGTTACTCCACAACATATCAATGGTGCAATTACAACAGTACCCACGGTCATGTTCTCACCACAACGTATGTTGTTTGAGAATGACGATCGCACACTTCCCGGCTCAGATGTTCCGATGCAACCTCAGTTTCACGGGTTGCCTCGACTCGAAGCAATTGAAAGCATCCTACGAGAAAATATGGGAACTGTTTGTCACATAGATTTCATCGTGCGAACGCTGTATGGGGATTTAGAGTCAAGTTTATTCAAAGTCGTCAAGAGTAGGGTGCAATCCTCACTGACACACGGTAAAGAAAAGGGTTACTGGTCAGCAGTTCCAGAAGAACCTGGTTGTTACACTCTCGATATAAGTTTGGTAACTCCACAAAACGGGAAAGCCAAATCCAAAGCCGTTAAACCTAATAAAAAGAAGAAACCCTTTTTACTCCCTAAAGCAAGACGAGTGCCAATGTTGGCGGAATTTGAAGGGAAGTTTCTCATTGATGCCATTTGCATACTATTGCAAAGAAATTCAGGGAGAATTTTCAGCGTAGGAGATGTCATCACGGGCTTGTATGGAGATTTAAATGCAGAACAATTAAGGGAGATAAAAACTGCTGTCCATAATGAACTTTCCAGAGGTCACCGAATTGGCAGATTCTCTAGAGTTCCTAATAAGCTTGGTTATTACACTTGGGATTTGAGCAAGATTAGGTAATCTGGGGATTGGCGAACTCGGGGACCCCGAGTTCCCCAATCTCCAATCCCTAATTTGTATCTCAAGAAGGAGGTGTAAAAATATATACTACTTATCCAGAGACAGGTTTGTTAAAGTGTGAAGAAAATGCCACACGTCTTATTAGTTGATGATGAAGAACCTTTAAGGGTTATTCCTTGCCATACCTCTGGTCATTGTCTTTCAAATTTGTATAAAAGAGATATTAGTGAAGGATATACTCAACAATTGGCAGGAAGATATGAGAAGTAAACGCCAATTAAACAATGAAGAAAATACTAACGCCAACAGAACTCTCTTCGAGAGTTCTGTTGGCGCAAGATCGGATACTAAAGATTAAAAGTATTTGTCAAGTCTAACCACCTTGAGGCGTGGGAAGAGGACCTGGTTGCACTGAGACTTGCAAACCTCTGCCATTGCGTTGCAGTTCTATTTGCATAGTGCTACCAACGCCAGTTTTCTCAACTATCTGCTGTAATGCGTCAGTTGTCGTTACGGGTTGATTGTTAATTTTTTGAATCACATCCCCCGCACGCAACCCCGCTCGAGCAGCTGGAGAACCAGGAACAACGCGAACAATGAGAATGCCTTTGTCTGCTTGCACTTGAATATCGGCAGGGCTATTGTTAAGTTTTTGCTTGAGTTCAGGTGTAATTTGTGCCATCTGAATACCCAAATAAGGGTGTTCGACTCTGCCTTTAGTAATTAATTCCTGAGCTATGCGTTTAGCTGTATCAATGGGAATAGCAAACCCTATTCCTTGAGCGCCGCTAATAATAGCTGTGTTCACCCCAATGACTTGACCGCGAGCATTTAACAGGGGTCCACCTGAGTTTCCTGGATTGATGGCTGCATCCGTTTGAATATATCCAACTCGTCTGTCAGATGCACCGATATCGCTTGCAGAACGATCTGTGGCGCTCACTACACCCACTGTAACAGTTTCTTGCAAACCAAGGGGATTGCCAATTGCGATCGCCCACTGTCCTGGTTGCACTTGTTGAGAATTTGCCAATTCCACAACAGGTAAATTATTACTCGGAACTTGAACGACTGCAACATCCGTCACGTTGTCTTGTCCCATTACTTTACCTTGCACGGTGCGACCGTCAGAAAAAGAGACTGTCACTGTATCCGCACCATCAACAACGTGAGCATTGGTAAGAATTTGACCGTTAGAATTAATAACAAAACCAGAACCAATACCCCGTTCGACTCTTCCCTGTGGCTGTGTCGGTATGCGATCGCCAAAAAATCTCTCAAAGAAAGGGTCATTAAACTCTTCTGGTACTTGGCTTCTGACTGTTCTCTCAGTGTTAATTTGTACGACTGCAGGTTCTACCTTATTGACAACTGCTACTACAAAATTAGTATCTTCGGGTGTTGGTACGAGGGGACGATTATTGGAATTTTTTGTTTCTTGAACTGCTTGAGCCGATTCTTGCAAAGGTTGAACTTTTTGAGAAGTGACTGTTGAGCAACCACTCAAAAATGCTATTCCTACTCCTACAAATGGCAATAATAGGCGATTAGCTAATTTTTTACTCAAGAACCAATTTGTCTTTAGATGTATTCTTTTCATGTGACTATCTATTTTGGATAATAGTAAATTGATAGACTTATTCCTATAAAAATTATGACGTTTTTTTGACTTGATTGACCTCTGCCATAAGAAACTTCCAAGAAATAAATCATTCCATCTTGTGGGATGGGCGTCCTCGCCCGTCCTATGCTGGTGGCGGGCGAGGACGCCCCGCAGTCGCACGCCACTTGCGGGACTCGGGGCCCCCACGGAGTGGGGATAAGGGGCAAGGGGGGAAACCCCCGCACGGTGAGCCAGCGCGCATGAGGAGGGTTTCCCACGCCCAGGCGACTGGCGAACCCCGAAGGGGCGCTGCTCTGGGCACCACAAGAAATATTGGGAGATCTTTTTATTTGGAAGTCCCTAAGAAAGCTTTAAACTGCCCTACTGACACGTATTCTTTGTCCGACTCTTCCAAATCCAACCCTGTTTGGGGGCGCTGAGTTCGAGGCAACCATCTTCTTCTTTTCCAGTGGCTGTGACTAAATCCACCCATACCCAATAGCTCAACCACTAGATAACGCTGGTCTAGTCATCTGCCAATCATCTCAAACCTTCCGGGAATCTATACGGCTGTTTTTTTCAATACCATCAAAGCACGTAACCTTAACACTAGCATAGTGCTTGTGGTAAAGAATATACCCAGTAAAAAATTTCTAAGGCTGATATTCTTACCGTTTTCACTCACCAAAATACTTTCTAGTATTAAAGACGGTAATAGGATTCCACCGAAAATAAAAAACCGATAAAGAAATATTTTTCTTTTAGCTAGCACGATAAGAATAGTCAAACAAATTCCCATAGGAATAAAGGTGATAGCATAGTAAAAAAGTTGCTGTTCTTTTGGTATTAAGTTCAATAAACGGAAAGAATGAAAATGCGTTGAATTGTCAATGTAGACTTGGAGGATACCTTTGGAATACGCAAGCACTATATGATGAGTATTAGTGTCTGTAAAAATACTGGGGACTCTCATCTTTAATTCCGAACCATTTTCTCCTGTTAGAGAAGTTCTAATTCTTAAATCCAAAGCGGTTCCCTCCTGTCCCAAGGTGAAATTGCGACGAAGCGGTCCATTGGAAATTGAGATAATGCGAGCAGGACCAGTTTGCTGTGTGTCAGAACTTGCAACAGTCGTGCTTATCGTTAATTCAGAGGTTTCACGAATTCTTTGGTTTAAAGAAGTGACAGGTTTTGCCGTTTCCAACCAATTACCCGGACTTAAAAACACTCCTTGACCTTGCTGATTCTCCGATAACTGTTCCCACCAAAGTTTTTTCTTTAGTAACTTGGGACTTTTTGCAGGTTCTTCTGGCTGACAACACTGTTCGGTAAATTTGTAAGAAGTTAGTAAAGAATTTCCCATAGTATGGAAATAATTTTCTTCAGCAAAAACTTTTTCTACTTCGTTCTTTGAAATAGCTCTATCTGCAATATAAATTTTAGAGATATATCCTTGCCAAGGTCTATTTCCTGTTTTTTCGTTACCAATTATTAAGGGATAATTTAGATTCCATCCACTTAAATTTGTGGTTCCTAACCAGATAGTTGAGACAGCAAATACTAGTAATATATAACCGCTAAAAAACAATGTTATTTTTTGTGTAGAGCGTCCTAAAGTACTATTTTCTATACTAGTTAAGATACTATCAAAATTTTGAGAATGACACAGATAAAAACAGAGTAATCCGACTAATCCACTAATAGTATTATTAATGATATCGGCTGGCGTGGGTTCTCTAGAAGGTAAAAATAACTGTAACAGTTCAACTGTCAGCGATAATCCCGCACTTCCTAAGAACACGAGTAATATCTTTCCTATTAATGGAATTTTTCTTTTTTGTAAAGAACTACTGAGACTGAATCCCAAGGGAATAAATAATATAATGTTATTTACTTGGTCTGTAAAATTGCTTGTACTTTCAAATTGACTGGAGATATTTCGTATTGAAAAATTATAGGGTAAAGAAAAATTGAAGGGATAAAGTGTAGCTAATAGCACCACGATTATACTACCAAAAACCATGAAAAAATCTTTTGTAAAAATGCCCTTACCAAAAGGAGTCAATTTTTGAAAAAATTTCTTGCCTTGTTTCATAAGTTATCCTCATTGAACCGATCGCGATCGAGAACTACTCCTTTCCCACTCTAAAATTACCAATTCTTGTAGGGTGGGCAATGCACACCAATATCTAATTGTGTGCATTGCCCACCCTACTTGTTTAGGTAAACTTCTAGCATAAAGGGAGTAATATCAAACATTTACTATTTCCTCAATTTTCTGACTTCTCATTCCGGAAATTAACCGACGTATTTTTACTGAGATTTGAGAACGGAGTCTCTCTCAAAAGATGCTAGGGTGAATAATGCGTAAAAGTGTACAGCGATAAACTACCATAACAACGGGTTCTTTCTTATAGGACTCCTACTTAATTTTTGAGAGCTAGGTAGGGTGGGCATTGCCAACCGATAAAATCATGCGGTAGGCATTGTCCACCATACAATACTACAGTACTTAAAAAGTTTCACAAATCATTTATGATTCCTTTATGCTATTCCTTGAAGATACAGTAAAGATAAAAAAAATGTAAATACTTAATGAGGTTCTTGCAAATTCTGGTTGCTTTTACACTTGTCGGATTGCTATGGACAGTGCCATAAAGATAAGGATGAGGGGCTAAGCCCTCTCTCAGCCACCGCTGAAACAGTAATAACTGACAACTGGTAGCCGAGTCACCTATTAAATAATATATTAATTTCCCCATCCCAGATGGATTTATAGAGTCATGACAGAACTGAAACTGCGCCTGCAAGAGGGAACTTCCGAAAAAATGATAACGGTGCATCAAGATACATTTACAATAGGTCGCTTACCTCAATGCGATCTCTGTATAGCTTCTGGAGGAGTTTCCCGTTTTCATGCCCGATTGACTAAAACTCCTTCCGGTACGTGGACTGTTGAGGATTTAGGCAGTAAAAATGGAACTCAATTAAACGAACATCTGGTGACATCTGCCCAACCAATATGTAGTGGCGACATCATTTGGTTGGGAGATGTGAGTCTAGTAGTTCTACTAACTCCGGTAAAACTAACAACATTCAAGCAGGAAGTAGGTGCAACCGCTCAAGGAAGAACTATTCTTCGTAACGTTAAACAATTGCAAGAGCAATGGTTGCTCGCTGATATCGATGACAGCGACATTGCCAACAAAGACAAAACTATTGCCCGTTTGAAAGACTTAGTGGACATAGCAAAGAATCTTTCTGCTGCAGCATCCATACAAGAGATTTTCTCTCAAGTTCAGGAAGTTGTTTTTCGTTATCTTAATAGTATAGACCGATTGGCACTCCTAATTGATGTAAGCGGGAGTGGTAAGTTGGAATTGATGAATGCAGCAACAAGAGATTTTTCCCAACAGGAATATTTATTAACTGATAGTGATTGGATTAGTCGCAGTATTTGCCAAAAGGTTTTTGAAGAAAAAGTTGCCATTCAAACAGCTGATGCTCAAAATGATGAACGGTTTGCTGGAGAAAATAGTATTTTAGTAAAAGGCATTCGTAGCGCTATGGCAGTGCCGTTATGGGATGAGAATAAAGTCGTTGGAGTTCTCTACGCTGACGCCCATCTTTCATCACACCATTGGACGCAAGAAGGTGAGGAAGAACTCAGGTTTTTTTCAGCTTTAGCAAATCTTGTCGCTTCTAGCGTACAGCGCTGGTTATTAGCAGAGAAACTCAAAAGTGAAGCGGTACTTCGCCAAAGATTAGAAAGATATCATTCTCCGGCTGTTGTGCAGCAGTTGATATCTGTAGGAGTTTTACCTGGCGGTCGTTTACCGCCACAAGACAGCGAAATTAGTATTTTATTTGCGGATTTAGTAGGATTTACTGCCCTTTCAGAACGGTTATCGCCAACTAATATTGCCGAACTACTGAATTATTTATTTGAAGAAATGCTACAAGAAGTGTTTGCCTTCGGTGGCACTTTGGATAAGTATATTGGCGATTGTATTATGGCATTTTTTGGCGCACCCGAACCACAGCCAGATCATGCCAATCGCGCTGTGGCGGCTGCTATGGGAATGCTGACTCGTCTGGAAAAGCTCAATACTCAGAATTTTTGGGAAGAACCACTTCAATTGCGGATAGCAATCAATAGTGGCAAAGCAGTGGTGGGAGATGTTGGTAGTTCTCAGAGAGTTGAGTATACTGCATTAGGAGCAACTATTAATTTAGCTGCCCGTATGGAAGGAGTTTGTCCTCCTGGCGAATGCGTTATCAGTGAGGCTACTTATAGTTTGCTTTCAGATCCTTCTTATTTTCATGAAATGGGAGATTATCGCTTTAAAGGCATTAATCGATTGGTTAAAGTGTATCAGAGTAGACAAAACGAAGCAATTCATAGTGAATCGAAGTAATTCGGTTAACTGACTTCACCAGACTCAGCATAGAACTGTTTATTCTATGTTACTTGTAAGAGTTTAAGTCCGCTTTTAAAGCATGACGCGCTGGAGATTAGCCAGTCTCAAGCGTCGAGGGAGGAACATGGCTACTTCGCCATAGCGCAACACCGAACCTTTTTGAGAAGTTTAAAAATTGCCCCACTTTTTTATATCCTCAAATTTATAACTATTTAAGCATAAATACATATTATTAACGTATAATTTATTTCAAATAAAATTGCAAAATTTTAATATAAGTAGAACGAGCATTTATAAAAAGACTAAAATTATTTAGTAAGACCGTAATTAATATGTGTAACAATGCGGTGCTACCTTAAGTAACTTTTTAACGGGAGGTTAGGTTATGGCTATTGCCACCATTAATCCCGCAACAGGGGAATTGCTCAAAACTTTTGAGCCGTTAAACGATACCGAAATCGCTACAAAACTCGATTTGGCACAACAGGCTTTTGAGCAGTATCGAAAGACTAGTTTTTCAGAGCGAGCATCTTGGTTGCAGAAAGCTGCCGATATTCTGGAACAAGAAAAAGCAGAATATGCTAAGCTAATGACTCTAGAGATGGGCAAGCCTTTTAAAGCAGCGATCGCAGAAGTAGAAAAATGTGCTGCTGTCTGTCGCTACTATGCAGAACACGCTGCCCAATTCCTGGGTGATGTGAGTGTCAAAACAGATGCCAGCCATAGTTTTGTTCGCTATCAACCATTAGGCATCGTTCTTGCTGTCATGCCTTGGAATTTTCCCTTCTGGCAAGTCTTCAGATTTGCAGCACCTGCTTTAATGGCAGGAAATGTAGGATTACTGAAACACGCTTCTAACGTTCCTCAATGCGCTTTAGCTATAGAAGAAATTATCCGACGAGCAGGTTTTCCCGAAGGAGTTTTTCAAACTCTGTTGATTGGTGCTAGCAAGGTAGCTTCCTTAATGGCAGACGATCGCATCAAAGCCGCCACACTCACAGGAAGCGAACCAGCAGGAGCCAGTTTAGCAGCCGCATCTGGAACGCAAATTAAAAAAACTGTTTTGGAATTGGGAGGGAGCGACCCGTTTATTGTTTTAGAAAGTGCAGATCTAGAAGCAGCCGCTACTACAGCCACTTCCGCAAGAATGCTGAATAACGGGCAATCTTGTATTGCAGCCAAACGCTTTATAGTTGCTGAAACTGTCGCAGATAAGTTTGAAAAGTTGCTGCTAGAAAAATTCCAAGCCTTGAAAGTGGGCGACCCCATGGACTCAGAAACCGACTTGGGACCCCTAGCCACCCCCGATATTCTTAAGGATTTAGACGAGCAAGTGCATGCTTGTGTTAAGAATGGTGCAAAACTTCTCATAGGAGGGCATCCTGTATCAGATAGACCCGGTAATTACTATCCTCCAACGATTCTCACGGAGATTTCTCCAGAAAATCCAATGGCAAAGGAAGAGTTTTTCGGTCCTGTCGCAATGCTATTTCGTGTTGCGGATATTGATGCTGCAATTAAACTAGCAAATTCCACACCCTTTGGCTTGGGAGCCAGTGCATGGACAACTAACGCCGAAGAACGCGATCGTCTTGCTGAAGAAATCGAAGCAGGTTCGGTATTTATCAACGGAATGGTAAAATCTGACCCGCGCTTACCCTTTGGTGGCATTAAGCGTTCCGGATATGGCAGAGAACTGAGTATCCAAGGCATTCACGAGTTTGTCAATGTTAAAACTGTATGGGTTAAGTGATTTTGGATTTTGGATTTTGGATTGGGAAAAGTTAGTTGTTAGTTGTTAGTTGTTAGTAGGAGCGAATCACGAACCACTAACCACTAACCACCAGCCACTAACCACCAACCACTAACCACTAACTACTGAGGAAATTAAATGAACACGGCTGAACTACTGGTACAATGCTTGGAAAATGAAGGTGTAGAATATGTTTTCGGACTCCCTGGAGAAGAAAACCTGCACGTTCTAGAAGCCTTGAAACACTCTTCAATTCAATTTATTACCACTCGTCACGAACAGGGTGCGGCTTTTATGGCAGATGTTTACGGACGTTTGACAGGAAAAGCTGGCGTGTGCCTTTCTACCCTCGGACCTGGGGCGACAAATTTAATGACAGGAGTGGCAGATGCTAACCTTGATGGCGCACCATTGGTAGCTATCACAGGACAAGTGGGAACAGATAGAATGCACATCGAATCCCATCAATACCTTGATTTGGTAGCTATGTTTGCCCCTGTGACAAAATGGAATAAACAGATTGTCAGACCAAGTATCACCCCAGAACTTGTACGAAAAGCCTTTAAGCGATCGCAAAGTGAAAAACCGGGCGCAGTACATATTGACTTACCAGAAAATATAGCTGCCATGCCTGCAGATGGTAAACCATTGCAAAAAGACAAAATAGAAAAAACCTTTGCATCTTTTGCCAGTATTAGAGCAGCAGCAGCAGTCATTTCTCAAGCCGTTAACCCCATAATTCTTGTAGGAAATGGGGCTATCCGCGCCCAAGCCAGTGATGCAGTCACGCAATTCGCTACCCAATTAAATATTCCCGTTGCCAATACATTCATGGGTAAAGGCATTATTCCTTACACCCATCCTCTAGCATTGTGGGCAGTAGGATTGCAACAGCGAGATTTTATTACCTGTGGGTTTTCTAACACCGATTTAGTCATTGCCATTGGTTACGATTTAATTGAATTTTCTCCAAAAAAATGGAATCCCGAAGGCAAAGTTCCCATTATTCATATTGCAACAACTCCTGCAGAAATTGATAGCAGTTATATTCCTAAAGTAGAAGTTGTAGGAGATATTTCAGATTCGCTTTTAGAGATATTAAAAGTTGCAGATCGGCAAGCAAAACCCAACCCTTACGCTATTAGCTTGCGGGCAAATATTCGTGCTGATTACGAACAGTATGCCAATGATGATGCATTCCCCATCAAGCCACAAAAGCTCATTTACGATTTGCGGCAAGTCATGGGACCAGAAGACATTGTTATTTCTGATGTAGGCGCACACAAAATGTGGATTGCCCGCCATTACCACTGCTACAGCCCCAATACCTGTATTATTTCCAATGGCTTTGCCGCAATGGGAATTGCTATTCCCGGTGCATTAGCAGCAAAACTCGTCTATCGAGATCGCAAAGTTGTTGCAGCCACAGGGGATGGTGGCTTTATGATGAACTGCCAGGAACTAGAAACAGCTTTACGTGTTGGGACACCTTTTGTCACCCTAATTTTTAACGATGGTGGTTATGGATTAATTGAGTGGAAGCAAGAAAACCACTTTGGTAAAGGACGTTCATCCTTTGTCCATTTTGGTAATCCCGATTTTGTCAAATTTGCAGAAAGTATGGGACTCAAAGGCTACCGAGTGGAAGCCGCTACAGATTTAGTTCCCATGCTCAAAGACGCCCTTGCTCAAGATGTACCAGCTGTCATAGATTGTCGCGTAGACTATCGGGAAAACATCCGCTTTACCCAAAAAGCGGGTGAATTGAGTTGTTCTTTGTAATTGTTCGTTGTTAGTGGTTAGTTGTTTACTACTGTACGGGCGCAACGCCTTGCGCCCCTACTAACCCCTAACCCCTATCATTTCCCAAACTTTGCATCAATATCATCTGCAACTGAAGCACCGTGACGAGAGTTAATTTTGAGTGACTCCCCGTTTTTAGGCAAGTCGTAGGTTAAAGGTTGTGTTGCAGAAATTCGCGCTTCTCCCTCCTGTGTTAACGTCTGAGGAGGGTTTTTTGTGATGAAATCTTTCAAGGACTCTATTCTTATTGCTGTAGGTGGAATCGCGGTCTCAAATTCTGGAGTTTTGGCAAGAATATCCAGAGCACGCAAACATCCTTCTGGTTCAAAACCCGCACGGATAGAGGTGAGATAGCCCATTTGGTCTGCTTCTAATTGTTGCTCTTTGCTCTGTAATGCAAACCGTTGGTTTAAATCTTACGGAATGGCAAGAATATTTTAGTTTTTGATATATTTATAAACCTTAAGTATATTTGCGTAAAATTGTAAAATAATTAAAACAATAAGTAGGCATTGTTCACCTAATACCGTCTTTCTTTCGTTCCCAGGCTCTGCCTGGGAATGCATACACTGAGGCGGAGCCTCGCACTTTTTAAGTACACATACAAAAGCATTTTCTTGTACAATGGGCATTTCTGCCCGTTCTGAATAAGAGGCGAGGACACCCACCACATTATGGTTTATTAAGTACGAGAGGCGGAGCCTCGTGGAAGTCATTCCCAGGCAGAGCCTGGGAACGAGGTGAACAGAGCCTGGGAATGAGGTGAGCAGAGCTTGGGAACGAGGTGAAGCTGAAGGGATAAATAAAGATTGTCTTTCGTTCCCAAAGTGACAAATCATTAATAATTTAAAATTCTTTTTATTTGTTTACAAAAAAGCTAGTCATCTATTTCAGTTTGTTACTATTTGCATATCCTAAAAGACTATTCCTTTAGACTAATCTCCAGTGGATTTTTTACGGGATACATACCAATGCAATCATTAAGTTTCATCTGTCACGATTCTGTAGTTGCCGTTTCCTTTGTAGCTTGTATTGTTGGTCTGCTTTTACTGTGGGAACGCAAGCAAAATAACGATGAAGCAGAAGAAACAGAGAAAGTTTTGTTTAGAATGAGCTTTTCGTACTGGCTGGTTTACTGCGTTGCTTTTGCGATCGAGAAAGTTGTTTTACCTGATTGGGAGACAGTCATGATGACTTTGAGAATCGCAGCAGCCCTGTCATATTTCTTAACATTTTCTTGCATTGTCAGTTTACCACTCCACAAACTGGCAATGCGTCATGTTCAGGAGTAGTTATTTGTCATTTGTCATTGGTCATTTGTCATTGGTCATTTGAATAACAAAGGACAAAGGACAACGGACAAAGGACTAATGACTATTTTCTCATCGCAACTGAAATCGCTTCTTCAAGTTGCTCTTTATCTAAGTTTGTTAGAATAAATACTTCTTGCACGGTTTTACCATGACGTGCGATCGCCTTAAAGCCACCCCGAATTGGTACAGATACACGCAATTGTAAATGAGGACAGTGACCTTTCACTCGCCCAATTACCCCAGGCGTTACAGTTTGAATGCCGTTCTGTTGGATCAGACGTTCTAAAATTGGGATGAGACCGCTGATGTGGGTTGAGTGATTCCAGACAAGCCTGCCCTCAGAGGGTTTAGTCATTGTTTTTACGCTGCTTCAAGAGGTGCCATCGTTAATCCAGCACGACGCAGCTGTTGGTGATAAAGTTCAGCTGGTTCTTGCGGACCCACCCAAACAATGGCTTGACCTTCGTAATGCACTTGGTTAGTCAGTTCCCAAGCGCGATCGCTAGTCATACCAGGAATATACTTCACCAAACAGTCGTGAACGTGCTGGAATGTATTAAAGTCATCATTCAAGACTATCACTTTATAATTTGGATATGGCTTGTAAGTAACTTGACTAGACCGTTCAGGAGCTATGGTTGGTACTGTTGCTGCTATTGAAAGTCTGGTAGCCATGATTACCTTGTCCAAAAGCTTAACAAAACTACATTACGATTAACTAGTTTAATTCATTAAGCGTCCGCTATCCGTTTCTTACAGGTAAAAAAATTGGTAGGAGATGAGATAGGGCGGTCATTTGTCAGTCACTTCACTAAATTGATGCCGGCTTTTTGCGTAAATTCCTCAAGCCGCCCCGATAAATTATAAAGACCAAATTATACTGATATACTTGAGAGCACTTGTACATAGAGTGCGCTCATTGCCGATCGCCCTGAATGAAAAATGACACGAATCACCACAATCCTCGGAACTATCTTAGCGATTTTTCTATGTTTTAGCGAAGTTGCACAAGCGCGTACTATTACTAGTATCAGTCCACCCACTGGGCTTGGTCTTGGTGATGTCTTTTGTGCTCAAGTTCAAACCACTGTGGTTACGCCATACCCAAATAATGACAACAGTGTAGCCCCAAGCCCCAATCAGATCGTTAAGTTTCCTGGTTCTTCTTGTACTCCCATAACCTTTAAAACTAATGACTCAGTTGATACTCAAGTATTCGTTGAACCATCAGGAGGGATAACAGAGTATTTCTTCACTCAAACAGTTGTCAATAATACAAGCTCTATCTGGGATGGTTTTACCTTTCAAATTGGATTTGGAGTGAATGATAACTTCGGATCGCCTGAGTTAATTCTTGTTCCACCTGGATTTGCAATTCCGAATTTCGATTTTAGCGTTTCTGGTACTGATGAACCACCCACCTCATCCAAATTTACAAAACTCGATCGAGATGGCTCTTACCGTCTTCTAGCGTCTGGAGGTTCTGTTGCGCCTGGTGAATCTGTTGATTTTACATTTTCAGTCGATGTTCCTGACGATTTTAATGGCGAGAATTTGTACCAATCTTTCACGATTCGTCAAGTTCCTATTGCGCGATCGCTTCCGAGACCTACTTCTACATCAGCTGTATTAGGTTTACTAGTTATTATGGGTGCGGGTTTTGCTTTCAGGCAAAAGCTTTTGTGAAGAATTACTGTTAACAGTAATTTGCTCGTTTCGCGATAAATCTCCCTGGCAAATAAATACAATACCAGCATGGATTTCAGTAGTACGAGCAAACTTTTCAAAATCACGAACATTTGCTGTTATGATTATACGCTCTTCATTAAAAGCGTATTCTAAAACTTGATAGTCTTTTGCACCAAGCAAGCCACGGTCTCTGACAGCAATTGCATCAACAAAAAGCTCGGTACACAAATAACGTGCAACGGCTGAGGTCATTGAGGCGATCGCACTAAATAATTAATATCGCCCTCATGTGTGAAGACCCTACAACCAAGATTGCTTTGCCATCATTGCGGCTACGCGAGATCTTATCGCTGCTAAGATTTCTGGAGTTTGGGTTTTTTGCCACGCCGGACGTGCAGTTAAGCGATCGCACCAAGCACTCAGTTTTGGATATTCACTCAGAGAAATACCACCCCCAGGCAACCACGGTACTATAGTACCAGCTACAGGTTCGGCAAGAGTTATACTTTCACTGCCAAAAAAAGGTCGATTATCGAGCAAACCCTCAAAAAACTTCAGTACTGTTAAGATTTTCTGTTTTGAATGCTCAACTTTTTCTGGATTTGCTCCCGGTAAGTCAAACATCACGGGAGTCAATGGGATTATAGCAGGCATTAATTCATGCACCGTAGCCAGTTGCACCATCCGTACAATTCCCAGATCCTTCGTATCAGTGGGTAACATAGCAGGTGTAGGATACTTTGCCTCTAAATAATCCAATATTGCCAAAGATTCCACCATCTTAAAACCATCATCCACCAAAGCAGGAATTCGGTGAAAAGGGTTAATCGCTAAAAACTCTGGTTTAAACTGTTCGCCATCCAGATTGACTTCCACTTCTTCAAACGAGATTCCTTTTTCCATGAGGGTAATCCAGACACGACGGGAATTCGGTGAAATTGGATGATGGTAAAGCTTTAGCATTAAAGAACCTTAAAGTTTTTGACCAAGTGAGAAGACCCAAACATCAATTATTTCACATTACAGGCAATGGAATCGAATAGAGCGATCGCCTCATTCAGGCGACTAAGGTTTAATTGCCTCAATCAGGCTGGATGGACATTGAGTGGGTATAATTCGAGCTAATTGCAAACCAACGGCGTTGAGGACTTGCTCAAACTCTGTTGCTGACCGTTCGCGCCCTCCAGAAGTGACCAACAGCATCTCTAAATCAGTAAACTTTCCTAGATTGGATTGATTACCAGGCTCAATCACACTCTGCACCATCAAGAGCTTTGCTCCTTGAGGCATAACGCAGTAACAGTTTTGCAGAATTTGAATTGCGTGTTTATCATCCCAATTGGTTAACGTGTTTTTCAAGATATAAGCATCACCGCCTTCTGGAACTGATTCTAGAAAATTGCCGCCAATCGCTTGACAACGATTCTGCAAACCGAGTTTTTCCATGTAAGATTTTGCGCCTTCAGTCACCTGTGGCAAGTCGTAAACAATTCCATTGAGATGTGGATTTGCTTGTAAAATAGCCGCTAGGAATGTGCCTTGTCCGCCTCCGATATCTACCAGCGTATTGATTGATGAAAAATCATAGGCGTGAACGATCGCTGGATTGAAGATCGCACTTGCGCTAGTCATTGCTTGGTCAAAGATTGCCGCAAATTCAGGATTTTGACCTGTGTAAGCAAAAAATGGCATTCCTGTGACCTGCTCAAATGCTGGCTTACCCGTTCTCACGCTGTAAAGCAAGTTTCCCCACATCTGCCAATGCGTTGGTTCACCACCTGACCAAATCGCTAATCCTTGAATAGAATTCGGTACATCACTACGAAGATAATCTGCCATTGGAGTCAATTGAAACTGTCTGGGTTCTGATTCCAAGAAGATCCCGACGCTTGCCAAAGCTCGAAGCAATCGGTAGAGTGACTGTGCATCGACATTCATCGATTCGGCTAGAGTTTCAACGCTTTTAGCGCCTTCAATGAGACGATCGGCAACACCGAGTTGAGCAGCGACACCAATACATTGCGTCATCCAAAACCCGTTCATCATCTGCAAAATTTGCATTAAGGGATTCGGTTGTGAATCAACAGTCGCGATGGACATTTGATTGAGCCTCCAAGGTTTATTTGTAAGAATCACAAAAGCATTCAGCAATTGAACCATTGCGTTGGCGGAGTGTACGTCGCTATTGGTAGTTTTCAAGTTGGCGAGCGTTACCAGCACTATTGCCAGTACGCCTGCAAACCAAAGACTCCTAGAGGCAATATACCCAGAAAGTAACCAGTTTTTCTATTTGTTAGGAACCTGATAGTTAGATTTCTAACTACTATACCAAACATTGGCAGTACAGATTACCCGATAATTACAATTTTTCTGAGAGGTCAATGCCTGAACGCAGTTTTGCCAGCAGTTCGATCAAGGTTTGCTGCTCGCGATGGCTCAGATTCTCCATCCATTCCTTAATCCAAACAAAATGCTGGGGCAGGATTGTATTCATCAGTTCTCTTCCTTTGTCAGTCATGTGAATGGTTAGCATTCTGCGATCTATTGGATGAGGCTGACGGACGATGAGCTTGTCACGTTCGAGTCCATCCAGCAAACTCGTCACCGACGCACGAGTTACACCCGCCCGTTCTGCAAATTCAGACGGTAGTAGTCCGTTTTCATCTGCTTCAACTAACTGCATGAGTAGTGTAAATTTTCCCCTAGACAATCGGTAGTGGGCAAGATAGTTATCTACGGCATTGTAGAAAGCAGTAGAAGTATCCAGAAATGCTAAGCAAGCCTCAACCGAGGGAACATCGATTTCTGGATAGCGGCTTACCATGCGGTGAATAGTCTGTTGGTCAGGTAGTATTAGAGAACTCGCCATAGCTTATCAAGATGTACTTAGAATCCTTATTATAGGATTACTAAACTTAATAAAGTAAGTATTAAAACGAGATACAAATTCATCCGCGTGCATCAGCGTTCATCTGCGGTTCCTAAACTCTTAAATATCCTGACTTCACCCATTTAAAGACAGAACATCAGAAACATCAACAAACCCTCCATAACGACGCACCACCTTAGAAACCTCCTGATACATATTCCCCACCTGACCGACTTTCTGAGTAAATAAATCGTGACACCCAACAATCACAAGTAATTCTTGAGCGCGAGAAAAAGCCACGTTAACCCGTTCCGGTTCCTTAGCAAATCCAATATCCTTTCTGTTATTATTACAGACTGTACTCACAATAATCACAGGTCGTTCCATACCTTGAAAAATATCAACAGTACCAGTCCGAATATTTAAAGACGGAAACTTATCAGTTTCAATTCTATCCTTAATCGCTCTCAACTGAGCGCTATAGAAAGTAATAATTCCCACTTCCTTTTGAAGTTGACCATCAGCCACTTTTGGAAACCATGCTCTCTCCATTTGTTCGCATAGCTTTTCAATAATATCGACTTCTCGCGTATTAAACCGAGAAGTCCCCTCTCTTTGTTCTGCAAAACCTTGTTCCACTGGTGTTTTCACCCAAAGAATGTGATTATTCTCTTGAATAATTGGACTTTCTAAATAATGAGCGCGTTTCGTATCTGGTTCTGGGAGACCGCAAGTTAATCGATGCTGGTAAAACTGATTAATAGCACCCATAATTTGGGGATGCATGCGATATTGAATTGTGAGCATTTGCTTGATACTTGGATGAGCAGCTTCAAACTGCATTTTGAACAAAGATTCTTTGACAAAACTGAGTTCATCTTTTGTCATCTTCAGTTCTTCCGCTATATCATCTATCGTCTCTTCATGTAGCAAAGGCGGTAACTGTCGATGATCGCCCACCAAAACTATTTTTTCGCCTTTTAAAGCCGGAATTAATAATTCTGGAGGCGTGCATTTACTAACTTCATCAACAATGACAACATCAAAACTGGGAAATTCTTTAGAAAAATCTCCTCTTGCTGCTTGAACGCAAGTGATACCAATCACGTTCGCATTATTTATATAGATCTCTTTCAAAGCATTGCGATCTTGAGGAGAGGGATTGCGGAGTTTACCTATCCAATCTTGCACAAAATTTTGATAGCGTTTGAGATAACTTTCTTCTTTATCTAGTTCTCTTTGCCATGAGTCAAATTGTGCTTTGACTTGATGTAAAAACTTTAAAGTAAACAAACTTGTAGATGGTATATCAGGTTTGTATTGCTTGGGTAAACTTTGCCATGCTTTCTCCCACCACTGGCGTTCGTGAATTAAATCTTCTGGAATTTGCGATTGAGCTTTTCGATCCAATTCATTAAGTTTGTTTTGTAATTCTTCTATCTGAAGTTTTGCAGTTTCGCATTCTGCTTCTGACTTAACCCGATGCTCCTCCAAACAAGTTTTGATAATTTGAAGAACAGCAAAAGGATCTAACGCAGCAATCAAAGGTTTTAACTCTTTTGTAGAAGGTTCCCAAGATTCTACTTGTGTTAAAAACTGTTTTGGTTTTTCCCAAATGGACGATCGCTCCATTAGATAATGTTCTGTAAGAATCCTCAATTTTTCTGGAAGATTTTGGTGATGAGTCAATTTCTGCAAAAGATTTGTAACTTTGTTGAGCTTTAAATCTCCCTCTTGCTGAGCTATTTCAAACTGATGTTGAGCAGCAGATATTTTTTGCTGTTGGGTTGCTGTAACTTTCTGAATTTCTCCTAGCTGCTGTTGCCAATACTGAATTTGTTTGTCTGTTTCTGTTTTAACTGATAAAACACATTGACGAGCATTAACAAGGATATTTTCTAAGAGTTCTTTTACAAGATAGTTAAGAGTTACCTCGATATTCCTTGGTTCCCAAGATACGCCATACATCTGTTGCATTTGATTGAGAAAATGCTGTGTATTCTCAATGAGAAGAGGACGTTGATTTGAGGCAATATATGCATAATTTTTATATTTTTTAGCGAGTTCTTGCCATTGTTGATGGTAATTTGCTGACAGAACCATGGGAGTTTGACTTAAACTTTGGTAGAAAAATTCGCTAAATCGGTGCTGCTTACCTCGTCGATCGACAAAACCACCTTCTACCTCGTAAGATAAAGCATTTTTCAACTGTACCCAATTGGGAAGATGATCGATTTTATTAACCTTATAATTTTGAGGAACAAGTGGTAAATTTAAGGTTCGAGCAATCATCCACAATCCTGCTGGTAGTTGAATCAGTTCATCAGTTAATAGCGAACCTGTTTGACGGCAATTGTCTAAGAGTTGATACAATCTAGTAGTTGCCGTTAATTTCCATTCTTTGACTGCATTGATGACAAAATCTAATTCACTTTTCCGACTTAATAAGTTTTTTAGTTTTGTTTCTATATTCTGCTGTTTTGTCAAGCTTTGCTGGTAATCTCTTTGTAACTGTTGAAAAGCATCAGATCTTTTCTTAAAAAATTTTACTGATTCAGATACTTCTTGCATATATTGGGCTGCATTTCGAGCGTCATTGGCAACTATCTCAAATTCTGATATGACTGTTGCTACAGTTTCTTGCAACCAAACTGCCAATCCAAAAGCACCACGGTTGGGACGAGTAAAACCTAATGCAGCAACTTTAGTTAGGGCTGTGCGGACATTGGTAACAAAGTTTTCAACAGATTGGTTGCCATTTGTATAGGGTTTTAACAGTGGTAAAAAGTTGGCAACTTCTGGACTATCCCAATCAATATGGGGTGTGCTTTGAAGAATATGGTCTAATCTTGCTTTGAAAGATTGAACTTCAGTTATAGTATCTAATCTTTGTTTGTAAATGGTATCATATTGTGTGTAGGCTGATTCTAAATTTGTCCTTTCTGCTTGTAATTGTTTTTGTGATTCCTGAAACTCTTCTTCAACTTTAAGATATTTAGCAAATCTTGATGATGATTGTAATAGATTTTGATAAATTTGTACGTTTTCTTGACGTTTTGTGAGATTATTTTCGCAATCGTTAGCCGTATTTTGCAGCCATGTTCCGATCGCATTATCTTCTAAAAAAGGCTGTCCTTCTTCTTGCACTTTTTCAGCTTTTCCCTTCCGCAAAGCACGGATAACAGGGCTGTGAACTAATCGACTCAAAGCATTATCGACTGCTAAATTGGCTTGAGATGCAATCAGTGTCTTTCCACCTCGCAAAGCAACTTGATAGCAAATTTCAGCAATAACTGTAGTTTTACCCGTTCCAGGAGGTCCTTGAATCAAAACCATATCGGGTGCAGAAAGTACCGCTTCAACTGCAGCTATTTGATCGGGATTTGCATCTCGTTTTAATAAATCTTGAGGTTTTAGTTTAATGATTTTTGATGGTTGCTTAGCTTTGGAAGCATCAAATAAGAATTGACCTAATAGATGATTTTGCGATCGCCCTTGTCGCAAGTTATCTAAAGCCTTTTTCTTTTGATTGATTTGATGTAAGTCACCCGCAGCTTCAAAATATAAAAATCCTTTCCGAGGAAGTTGGAAGCGTCCCCGATTTAAACGTTCTACAAAATCGGAATCTAACCTAATACGGATTTTACTTTCTTCAAAATCGATATCTGCAATTATCCCCAATTTTTCTCCGTCTCGTTTGTTACTATATTGAGGCGAGGAATCAAATAATAATACATCTTCATTCCGGGCTTTTTTAGCACGTTGCCAAAAGTCATTTTCATCCAACTTATTTGTAGAAGAACCATCAAGAGTTGCTGCATCTGCATCGATTTCAAAAGTCACTCGTCTGATATTTCCACCATAGTTATGATTTTGAAAAGGTACGCAAAATTGGCGAGATTGAGCTATACGTTCTTCTACTTCTAAAAATGCATTCCAAACTTGTAGCTGTTTTTTTGATGGTATGACCAGTTCTCGAACAATATTTTTGGAATTATTGTTTCTTGTATATATAGCTTCTACATGAGTCGATCGATCTGCTTTAACGACAGCAGAAATCCGAACAACTCTATTGCCATCTACTGCTTCAATAGACAAAGAACCTGAGAGAATCGTTCCGGTAGGAATATCTCGTGCATCCAGTATTAAGCACAAATCCTGCACACCTGGAGATAAGTGAGAATCTTGTACTCTCAACCAACTAACATCAGAGACAATTTTACACGGTGTCCCTAATTGTACTGTCCAAGAACGTTCGATTTGGCGATCGCTTTCTATTTCTCCAAAGTCCAACACGGCGGGAACATCCCAATTCGCCCGATCCCATGTCACGTGAGGTGCAATTCCAGTCAACCTAACAGATTGACAAATTGGGGCTGTTTCTTTTGTTGCTGAGAGGGCTATCTCTCCCTTGTCTCCACCAACAGTGCGAGCGATCGCTAAATTTTCCAGTCGCACCCCAGGAACTTGCACTACCAATGCTGGTTCATCAACGGCAAAAATTACAGTCTCTGCACCTGTACCGCGAAGAGTCAGGGATTTTTCGATAGTGAACGGTCCCTTATATTCCCCAGACTTCAAGCTGATTTCCGCACCATCACGGACAATTTGCAGCAATTCAAGAAAGTTTTCTGGTTCAGCTTGAAATGATGGCATCGTTACCTCGGAGAGTTGGGGGTTGGA
The DNA here is from genome assembly GCF_045865695.1 of Scytonema hankhaensis NUACC26. Taxonomy (NCBI): domain Bacteria; kingdom Bacillati; phylum Cyanobacteriota; class Cyanophyceae; order Nostocales; family Scytonemataceae; genus Scytonema; species Scytonema hankhaensis. The sequence goes on along the minus strand of NZ_BAACAP010000249.1, from coordinate 45,941 downwards.
AAGGGAGATTTCGTAAGGTACAGAATAATAATGAATTAACCGCAGATGAACGCAGACGAACGCTGATGAATCTTTACCTTAGCAGACTAGGAAGCGCTATATATTATAGTTACCGAAATTTTGATATAGTAACAGACTGAGAAGGTTTGTTTTCACGATGGTAATAAGAAAAGTTATAGTCATGCGATAAGCCGGGTACGGCTTGCGCCAAAGGCGAATGCTAGGAGATTTATTTTGGTAACAGTACAATGTAAAAGCGTCACTTTTTCCAATATCCAGGCGATTCTGTTTGACAAAAACGGGACTCTAGAAGATTCAGATGCTTATTTACGCGCCCTTGCACAGAAAGGCGCAAGGATAATAGACGCACAAATTCCTGGTATTGGAGAACCACTGTTAATGGCATTTGGTGTTAGTGGTGATACCTTAGATCCAGCAGGTTTAATGGCGGTAGCTAGTCGTCGAGAAACAGAGACGGCGGCGGCGGCTTACATTGCAGAAACTGGGCGGGGATGGTTTGAGTCGTTGGCAATATCCCGTAAAGCGTTGGATGAAGCCGAGAAGTACGTTAGCCAAACACCTTCACCTCTGTTTGCTGGGACTTTGGAAGTTCTTCAGTCTTTGTCCCAAGCAGGGTTGAAACTTGGTATTCTTTCAGCAGCGACAACTCATGAAGTTCGTAGTTTCGTACAAAATCATCAATTAAGCGACTTTATTCAAGTGACAATAGGAGTTGATGAGGGACCGAGTAAACCAGACCCCATTCTATTTGTACGGGCATGTCAAGCTTTGGGAGTCGAACCTAGTGCGACACTGATGGTGGGAGATTCTGTAGGTGATATGCAAATGGCACGTAATGCCAAAGCAGCCGGTTGCATTGGCATCACCTGGAATGGGAAGTCGGAGAATGTTAAAGGTGCAGATGTGGCGATAAATCGACTCGAGCAAATTGTAGTGGTATGATGGGCTTTTCGGCCCGTACCACAAGACAGCAATCCAAAATCTTATGACTTATCCTAAAAAAAACTCTAGTAAAAACGGGTAAAACTTAGTAGCCAATAACTCAAACTTCTCTCCAATACCATCAGGTGACGTAATCCTATACCCCATACCATTTAACCAATTAAAATTATTTCCAGGAATATAAATTAAGTGAGCCATTCCTTGTGAATAGTAACCAGATAAAATCAAAGTCTTGATTTTTGGAAAAAACATCACTCTAAAGTTCTTAGAGGAACGCTTGCCTTTAAAAGTCAGCGATAAATTCTCACTTCCTATTTTTGGAGATAACAACTCAAATTGAGTTTTTGGCAGTACTAAAGCTGCACAATCTTTTCCAATAAGTTGCGAGTAGATCTGAAACAGGGTTTCTGGAAACACCAAACTAGCCATATGAGCAGCTTCTGTCTGGATATCTGATTGTACGGTGTGAAAAAGATCCCCTGCGCCTGTGGTGAACATGTTTTTTCCTTCGATGATAGATTTAAAAATTGTTTGATGACAGATCGATATGATGTAACAGCTAAGATTTTCGCATAATTAAATTTTCTACAATAAAAGTTCAATTAAATATTTTTGCTGTTAGCTTCCTGGATTTATTTACTTAGTAAAATAGGCAGAAAAAATGAAGATTTTGTGAAGACTCGGAAATTAGAATCACTGTCGCGAATCTCATACAACCATTGCAGTTTCAGCCTTTATTAAATATTGTGACTTATAAAAACTTGACAACTGTGTGGTGGACTCTACATTAAAAGTAGCGATTTTTCGGCATTGCTGAGGAGACGAGTTGGGGATGAGGGCAATTTCTTGCACAAAAGAAAATCCCCACTTTAACCTCCTGTTGGTTGGTTAAAGTGGAGTTTTACTTGTATAGTCGCGACTTCTAGTCGCAAAGACTTAATTCTTCGTATAGTTATCAATGACCTTGGCTAGACCCGGTACAGCTTCCTCCACATGCTTCTTAGCTGAGTTACGGAGTTTGGTATATACACCTTTCACAGTTGTGTTGTTGCTTTTTGAGATTCTTTCATCTGTAACGCTAAGCAACGCATCTGCGGTACGAGAACGATTTTGAACTAGATGTGCAACTGGATCTCCTGTTTGTACGCCCTCATTCCAAATAGGGTCGAGTGCTGTAAAAGATTGCGGTAGAAGTCGTTCAATAGCAGTTGTGCAATACGTGGGCGCAATTCCTTTAACAGCAGCATAACCAGCTTTCAAAGCTAGCCCAGAAACGCCTCCCATAGAAGCCACTTGTTCGTCCAACAATTTTGTACAGTCAGCTACAACCCTATCCTTTTTATTTGGGTTGTCAAGACCATCACTAAGTCCCATTTCAATATCTCCTTATGATAGAAAAATAACTAATGTTTATTCAGTTTCTGGTTGCTAGAAAGTAGAAACTGACAGAAGTGCAAATAGAAAGCTAGAAGAAATATTTCAACTTTCTCATATGACTTGAATAGAAAAATCTTAGTAAAAGCAACCTGGAAGAATGACTAAAAAAGCTAATTTTTCTAACCTTTTCATCTTTATCCTTTGGGATTATGTTAATTTTCTTTAACTGTTATAACCATATTTGCTTTCTATGTCAACTAAAAACAAACAGAACAGACAACCAATAACACTTATACTTTGTGAAGTAGGAAAAGAAAGCAAGTTCATCAAGTCTTTAATTAATAAGTCAGAAAAGTGAGGATTTAGGTAAGTCTTGACAATTCCAGTCGGATTTTTGGAGATGTCTTAGAACTCACTAAGATTCTTTTTTGTAAAGAAATATAAAATTTGTAATTGTTTGTATATTTAATTACTCCCTTCCCCCTCCTATGATTACCTAAACAGTAGGGTGGGCACTGCCCACCAACGCTCGGTCAATGGTGAGCACCCACCCTACAAGTAGGAGTGGAATTTTAGAGCGGAACGCGAGTAATACCAATTCTCCAAATGATTGCTACACACGCTACACACGATCCCCCATTATCCACGCCCTTACGGATAACTCATACTTAAGGTGGGAGAAATCTTGAGTGGCTTGTAAATAACACATCAAAAGCGAAATTTTCGCTAATATGACAAAAAGTAAAGAGTGTATTGACAATATAATGGGTTAACTCCATGTTCAATTTAGCTACGTGCGTTAGTGAAACTTACCGAAGGTATCGCTCTGTAAGTCAGTGGCTTGGTTTGAAAGCAACGCTTGCTCAATGGTTGACAACCCCTGTTGTTGTCGTATTGCCACTCTTATTTCTCGTTTTGTTACCTTGGATCATTCCCCGACTGCGTTGGAAACGTGTCATTAGTGGTGTGGGAGCATTGTTACTCGTTCTATACTTTAGCGCCACTTTTCCACTCACTCTTGCAGTTGCAAAAAAAGGATTAGTTGCTTTTATACCCCCTGACTCTGGTACCACTGTCGATGCAATTGTGATACTAGGGCGGGGGAAACCTTTTAGAAAGTCGCGAGTGGAAGTTGCAGCCGAACTTTGGCAAGCGGGTCGCGCACCTGTTATTTTTGCTAGTGGTGCAGGTGATGGTTCGGAAATTGTCGAGCAACTTAAAGAAAAAGGTATTCCTGATTCCGCATTAAGCGAAGAGAATTGTTCTGAGACAACTAGAGAAAATGCACTCCTGACCGCATCAGAATTGCAACCACGAGGAGTCAAGAAAATTTTGTTAGTAACCGACCCGCCTCATATGTTGCGATCGTTACTAACCTTTCAGAGTATGGGTTTTGAAGTCACTCCACACGTTAGCCCCGTACCAAGTGAGTTATCTTCGAGTAAAACAGCACTACTTTTGTTTTCTGAGTATATGGGCTTATTTAGCTACGGTATTCAAGGGCGATTTTTGCCTCAAGATGAAGTTGCTAAAGAAATTACTCCACCAGTTGCAAAGAGCAGAAATTTACAAACAGGGAATTTGTAAGGGAGCATTCCAATTTGGAAAAAGCAAAATAAATTAACCATCTTGTGGGATGGGCGTCCTCGCCCGTCCTATATTTTGTTTTGACTGTGCTTATTGCATGAAATTGCTAGTCTATAGTTATGAGGAACAGTAAAAAATAAACACACCATGACTCAATTATCTAGTAACCGCACTCCACGGCGGGGAAGAATATTTCCAGAACGTCAATTATCTCCAGAAGAGATAGCAAGACGTAAAGAGGAAGATGAAGTATTTGCTAAGCGGTGTCGTCTAGTTTTTGATAGGGTTCAACCCGAGTTAATAAAAAACCATTACGATTGGTTTATCATTATAGAGCCAATCAGTGGTGATTATTTCATCGCTCCGGATGAAACCGTTGCTAGAAAAAGAGCTGGTGAAAAACATCCTGACAAACTAAGATTAATTATGCGTCTTAATGAGACGGGAACGTGCGGTAGAATATGATTTCATGAGAGTTTAATAGTAAAGAAGAGTTAATTTTTGAAATCTTCACTTGGATAAGTGCAATCGCGAAGCGCAAGCCGTACCCGGCTTATCGCAAGAATATGCTAGTCTATAGTTATGTTTTTTTAATGAAAAGATAGACACAGTATGAATCAACTCTCTAGTAACCGCACCCCACTTCGCGGAAGGGTATTTCCAGAACGTCGATTATCTCCTGAAGAAATAGCAAGACGAAAAGTAGAAGATGAAGTATTTGCTAAGCAGTGTCGTCTAGTTTTTGATAGAGTTCAACCAGAGTTAATAAAAGACCATTATGATTGGTTTATTATCATAGAGCCAGAAAATGGCGACTATATCATCGCTCCAGATGAAACAGTTGCAAGACAAAAAGCCCGCGAGCAATTTGGTTCTAAAATGAGGCTCATGATGCGAATAAATGAGACTGGAGCCTGCGGCACAATATGATTTCGGGCGAGTTTAATAGTAAAGGAGAGTTAATTTTTGAAATCGGATTAATTGCTACTGATAGTGATATAGTTCCAGTCAACGCAATTTTAGATACAGGTTTTACAGGTTGGTTAGCAATTGACAATCAAGATGCTGACAGTCTTGGTTGGTTACTTGAGTCTCAGAAAGAACAGATGCGGACAGCACGAGGAGAAGCACGATTTAATCTATATCAGGGAACCATACTGTTAGATGGACAGGAGTATACAATTCCAGTTTTGGGTGGAGATGACCTTCCTGATATTCTCTTAGGTGTAAATTGGTTGCAACTCAAGCGACTTGTAGCAGATTTTTCAGCAGGAGTTTTGACTCTTGGATAAGTGCGATAAGCCGGGTACGGCTTGCGCTTCGCGATCGCAGAAAAATGCTATTCTTCTGTGTGAGCAGCATCACATCTATTTTGATCTTTCAGTCTATACACATAAATATGGGAGCATACCAAAAGTGTAGAAACCTTACTTACCCCGAGCCCCTTCTCCCTACTGGTAGAAGGGGAATTATCGGTCTACTTACTTTAGGAAAAGGGATCTCTTATCGAGAATCTTGGAAAGGTAAACAGGGAAAAAATCTTGTTAACAACCTCTGCCATCCCGAACAACCAGTTCTAGCTTATTTTTTAAGTCTTGTGACACAGGTAGATTACGAATTTCAGCTAAAAGGTTGCTATGTGACTCATTTATTCGTCGTTGGCAGTAAACTCCTACAAGAAAATTCTCAATACCGACTTTAGCTACAGCATCAGCAACTAAGCCTGCAACTCCAAGAACTGCAATACCACCAATCATTCCAACGGGTCCACCAAGGGCAGCCAGTGCTGTTGTCAGAGCCGCACCACCAGCAAAACCTGTAGTAGCTATTGTAATTGCTAGCAATACGCCCGGTAATCCCAAAGCAGCAACCTTTCTAATAATTTCATCCATATGTCTAGTTATCTTTAAATTTTCTATTCCAAATAACGTTTTTTAACATTCCCATTCATGGTCTGGATCGTCAAGTGCGGCTCTTACTGATGTCAAATCGGCAAGGTCTTTAAATGGGCTAGATTTTGTAATTTCTGTTATTGAATGTAGGGCTAAAGCTAATTGATTATTATCTCCTTCAGCTAGCGCTCGCTCGACTTTTTCAAAGAAAAAGCTAAAGTTTTTAGCACGTTCATCAAATGAGTGTTCAAGATACTTTACCAAAGCATCTCGCCGAGCATTAATCTGAGTAATAGTTGTTTTTTCACAGGCTTCTATACCACGCCGTTTAGTTTGCTCTTCTTCCGCAACTATTTTGTATTCAGTGTAGGCTTGAATAATATCACGTAAGCATTCAGCAGCCGAGCCTCCACTAACAACTTCTACAGGAACTTTCTTGAGTATCATGTCTGATGTCAATTGGCAGAGCTTTAAGCCAAGGATTTGGCAAGGCGCTGTCAGAAATCTTCATTAGTGCAAATGTACTTAAGAGATCTGATGAATTTTTGCCAATCCTAAAGTAGAATTTGCCAAACTAATAGAGCCACACTGCCAAATAACAACTGAAATCGTTGCGGAGCGCCATTTGGTACTGTGTGTTGAAAATACCACTTTTCTTAATTATGGTAATATTATCATAAAACGAGTTGGTTATGGTCCCATTGACAATGGCGGTAATGGTTTAATACTGCATAGTGCTTTAGCTATAGATCCGCAACAGGGTCAACCGATAGGTATGTTGTGGCAGAAGCTATGGAATCGGGAGCCAAAACAGAAGCCACCCAAAGATGAAACACCAGAGCAAAAGAAACAACGGCAAGCTCAAGCGCGAAAAGCAGCAAGAGAAACCTATTTCTGGCTAAATTTTTAGGTCTAGTTTTTAGCGATTCTCCTTCGGAGACGCTACGCGAACGCATTAAAACTGAGTGCATAAATGTTCGATTAACATAACACCCATATTCTGCACTTTATGTCAACTACTTGTACTCGATCGGCGCTCTAAGCTGTGGCGCATCTAAGTTGTACTTTTTGGAGCTTGAAAGCCTTACTGTGAGGTTTTCAGCTTTAACAATTAAGTGCATCTCAGCTTAGCAGCCCTTACATAGTAAAGGTTTACTCAGGTGTAATTCTACTGCCTGAATAGTTAGACACGAATGGACCGCCTGTATTTGGTAGCAGGACAGGATTTTGAGGAGTGCTATTTATATCGTAATTGTCATATGAGGCAGTCCCGGTTATTGTCTGAGTTTTTGGATGGAAAATTAACTTATATGTCGTGATACTGATGCTAGAAGCTAATCCCTCGCGTGTTTGATAATTGAAATTAAACACTTTGGCAACAATCTCCTTTCCTATACACTTCCAGCTACCGTGTGCTGAACCAAAAGGTTGGTTATTCACACTGGTCGTATCCGGATCGCCGCCTGCATTTGAGTCAGTAGCAATCAGGTTGCCATCTTTGTTAAAAGCGATCAGTTCACTATAAGTTGTGGCAGGATCGCTAATTGAGTTAGCTGAGTTAGCTGTTGCTAGGTATGTGCCTACAACTGATTGGCAACCGTTTTCCTTCAATTCATCAGCCACAGCTTGACGGGAAATCATCAAAGTTGGAATCGTCAGTGCTAATAAGGCACAAGCTGTGCCAAAGATTCTCTGCATAAACTACCGAAAAAATACTAAATGATGACAAATCTTACCTTTGTTTTGGCATCTGCTCATATGAAGAATTATGAACCTATCCCACTAATAGAATCCTTTGAATCCATATATGGATCTGACTTTTCACGGGATGTGGAAAAGGAAAGGTGGTTCGCGAGAATTAGTGGCGAACCGCTCTCTGATTAATCCTTAGTTGAATTTTGATTAGCAATGATGAAACTTTTAGAAACAAATCCGTATAATGACTATAATTTTTGTGACAAACGCCTCAACGTGAGAGCAGCTTTAATTGCGGATGCCTTGCAGGTAAATTATGGACTACCGCTATCACAAGTATTTGCCAGCGCAAGTACCTTGCGGCGCGGTTACGAATTTTTCTCTAATCCTAAAACAACATTTGCTAAATTGACACAACCTTCTTTTCAATTAACTGCACAAGAAATCAACGGCATACCAATAGTTTTAGCGGTGGGTGACACAACCTTTCTGGACTACAAAAAAATAGTCGAAAAACGAGATGATTATGGTCCGACAGGGAACGGTGGAAATGGATTAATTTTGCACAGTTGTTTAGCTGTAGAATCTGATTTTGGTCAACCACTAGGAGCTTTTATGAGAGAAATTATGGCATCGAGATAAGAAAATCTCTCCACCAGATGGGGAAACACCAGATCAGAAAAAAAAGCGATTAAAAAAAGAGCATAAAGCTAAAAGAAAACAGGATTTTAAGTCGAAAGAATCTTATCGATGGGTAGAAGCATTCCAAAAATCGGCTAGTGGTTCGCCACTAATCCTCGCGAACCACTTTGACTTTTCCACATCCCGTGAAAAGTCAGGTCATTTGTCTTATCACCAAAAGTAACTATTCTAAAGTCGAAGCAGCTTTCAAGACACTTTAAGTCTTGGGTGGAACCTAAATCTTACTCCCTTCCCACTAAAAGATTACTAACAAGGTATTATAAAAAATACAAATATGCAACAAAAAAAATCTCTCGTTTTTACCGTTTATACCAACAGAGAGTATAACTGGTTACAGAAGCACAGCAGTTAGAGAAAAAGTGAACTAGGGAAGGATATCACGAGGCGATCGCGAAATACCAGCAAGCCTTGAAAATTGCTTAAGAATTAGGGCTGAGAAAAAAAGAAGTAGAAATATTGGTGTATGTTGGAGCCTAAATGGACATACTTTTAGTTTTTATTTGCTTGATTTTATTTATCAACTTTTATTTTTATAGACCTCTCCCCGACCAGCCACTTTGATAACAGTAACTAACAATACATCGTCTTCTATTTCATAAACTACTCGATAACTTCCAATTTTAATTCGGTAGGTATTTTCTTCGCCTTTCAACTTTTTCACCCCACTAGGGCGAGGTTCTGTGGCTAAAGCATCTATTTTTGGTTGTATGCGGTCTTGCAAGTCTTGAGGTAATTTCTTAAACATCTTTCTTGCACTAGGAGAGAATTCAACTGTGTAAGTCATCAATTAAGCCACGTCTTGTTTTCTCTCTTCAGCAATTTCTTTTTTAATTTCTTCCCAAGAGAATGTACCGTGTAAGCGTATCTCTTCTCTGGCTTCTTTAACAGATTTTAAATCCTCTTCATCCTCTTCATCTTCAATGTTTTGTAAGAGTGCGAGTATTTCATCTAAGGTACAGTCATAAGCTTGATTTAGCAGTACGTTGATAGCTTTGATTATTTCTTGTCTTTCGTGTTCTGTTTTCATTATTTAATCTCCTTACTTTTTCTATTTCCGACTTTAGTTTCACCTAAAGGTTGTTCATTTGTATCAATGATACCCATAGCTTTCAGAGAATTAAACAAATAATCTTCTAACCGGCTTGTGCCAAAGCGCTCGCATACCCAGTTTTGGCTTTCTGGATAAAAACGGGTATCTCTATTTTGTCAGCCGCAACACCCACGCTACTTCTCAAAACCAAATATATACCAGCAAAGCTGTGTCTGCTCGGTTTATTCAAGAGCAGTGTATGAACCTCAGCCCATCAAAGCGACAAGTGTTGATTCTTGACTGTTGCTTTAGCGGCGCATTTGTAGAGCGTATGGAAGCAAAACAAGCAATTCCAATTATCGACGATAAGATTCAAGCTCAATTAGGTGGTGAAGGTAGAGTTGTGTTAACCTCATCGACAGTCTTACGAAGATCGCGAAGGAGGATTTTATACCCGTTATCTAATCGAGGGAATTGAAAAGGGCGCGGCTGATGCTGATAACGATGGCATGATTTCAGTCGCTGAACTGCATGAGTATGCCAAGCGTAAGGTACAAGAAGCACAACCTGCAATGAAGCCGGAAATCTTTGCAGTTCGGGAAGGATATACCATCCACTTAGCCAAAGCTCCTTTAGGTGACCCAAGATTAGAATACCGCAAGGAGGTCGAGCAATGTGTCAAGAATGGTGGCTTCTTGGTACAAAAGAATTGCTTCAGGTATCTTGCTTATGCGGTTCTAAATGAGAAGCAAAACGAATTAGGAATAAAACCTGAAGAGGCTAAAGGTATAGAAGAAGAAGTTCTTCAACCATTTCGTAAGTATCAAAAAAGTTTAGGAAAATATGAAGAAGTTTTGGTAAAGGCATTACAAGAGGAAAATGTTCTTAGTAATGTTAGCGGTAGGCGATTTTTGAAACGATTACAGCAGATTCTGAAACTTCAAGATGAAGACGTTACACCAATACACGAACGCTTGATACCATCGCAACAACCAATTTCATCCACACCTCAACCAACCTTACCCCCTACAAAAGCTATTACAACAGAGGAAGATGACCTGAAATCTGAAAAAGGGTTAGACTATACAAAATTGCAAAACCTGTTGGTAGCAGGAAAGTGGGAAGAAGCTAACCAAGAGACTTATTTGGTGATGCTTCAAGCTATAGGTCGTCAAGAAGGCGATTGGATTAGAGAAAGAGAAATTTTAAACTTTCCCTGCACAGATCTTTGCACTATAAACCAATTATGGGTAAAATACAGCAATGGACACTTTGGATTCAGCATTCAGAAGCGAATTTATCTTGATGTTGGTGGAATGCCAGACGGAAAGTATTCGATGTTAATCTATAGTAAGTATTGCGATCGCGTGGGATGGAAAGTAAACGGAAAGTGGATCGATCAAATCATTTTTGATACCTCAGCCCCTGTGGGACACCTCCCCCGATGTCGGAGCGAGCATCGGTTTCTCGCATCAAGACTTGTAAAGTGTAACATTTAAGCGTTTCAGAATTTTGTAAATATTTATTTCAACCCTACTTCCCACGATATAATTAGCTTTTCTAATTTGCCCGCACAAATTTTTCTGCTACCTCATGTACTTCAGTACTCTCTGTTACCTTCTGGTTATCCCACGGCAAACTCATCTGTCCGGGTGATTTCTTTGTTTTCCTTTTTTTAAACTCACTCCTGCTAACAAACGGCTACTCCAAAAGTTTCTTTTCTCTGGCTTCGCTTGTGGTCGGTATTTTTGGCAAAAGCCTCGGTACTTAGCAGCGCACTCTTCCAAAGTTCGCCCTAACTGTAAAAATGCAGGATGCCATTGGGTGATACCATCATCACTAAACTACATCACATTCTTCTATAGGAGTTGCTAATCCTTCTTTTATAGATTCTCGCATTCCAGGAACAGATAATAAGTAAAGAGTTTCCTGAATAGCAGACCAGTCTTTTTCGGCAAGCAGAATTGCATTACCACGCTCACCCTGAATAATAACGGGTTTACCCTGCTCTGAAACTTGGTCGATTAGCTTTTGTAAATTATTTTGAACATCCTTGACGGGAAGCAAAGACATCGTGCTTTTTTTAACTCACGGTAATTTTACTCTAGCATATCTATGAACTAGAGATTTTTGTCGAGTTCATTATTGATAACTTTTCATACATTTTCCATAAATATTCGCTGAAGGAATACTAAGGAACTTCTAAATAAAAAAATATTCAACTTTCTCTTATGGTGCGGGCTTCTAGCCTGCTACTAGTATAGGACGGGCGGGGACGCCCGTACCACATACCACAAGATTGGGTAATTTATTGCTTGGAAATCCCTAAGCGCAAGTTTACAGAGAAGGATTTGTACAGTTTTTGTGGTAGTCTCTATCAAGCTGAGTATTCCGCTTTTACCAAAATTTCATTATGGAGCTAGCATTAATAAAGCTAGGAGGGTCTCTCATTACAGATAAGGATAAACCTTACACTGCTCGACCCGAAGTGATGCAACGATTGGCTAGAGAAATAAATTCTATACGGAATCAAAATCCTAATCTCAAATTAATTATTGGCAATGGAGCCGGTTCTTTTGGTCATCAATCGGCTAAGAAGTACAACACTATTGATGGTTTTGTCTCTCCTTATGAAAAAGTAGGATTTTGCTTGGTACACCAAGATGTTTTAGACCTCAATCTGCTACTAGCTAAGATTTTATTGCAAGCAGGTTTACCAGTGGTTAGCTTACCTCCTCTCACAATGGCAGTCACTAAGAATAAAAAACTACTAGAAAGCAACTTTGTTTCTATAGAAAATAGTCTAGCCGCTGATTTGATTTCTTTAGTTTTTGGTGATGTTGTTCTGGATAAGGCTATCGGCGGTACTATCCTCTCTACAGATACTTTGTTAGCAGAATTAGCTAAATATTTTTTCCTGCAAAATCAATACAAAATTGTTTTAATAAATGCTGGAGACTATCCAGGAGTCCGCGATCGCAATGGAGAAGTCATTTCTCTTATTACCAAAAGTAACTATTCTGAAGTCGAAGCAGCTTTAGGTTTAAGCCATTCAGTAGATGTCACTGGTGGAATGAAAAAGAAAGTAGAGGAGTTTTTAGCTATTTCGAGTCTGGGGATCGATTGCTGGATTATTGACGGAAATATTCCAGACAATTTAGTTCAAGCTGTTTTAGGAAAACCGACTTCAGGCACTCTTATTCGAGCATTATCATGAGTGGGAGGAAATTTCTGCTTCTCTTTCTTTGGTTTTCTTTACTTTTGGTAGCGCTCAAAAACATAAGTTAATGGAGTAGCTACAGTAGCGATCGCACGAACAACATCACGACTCATCATTTTTTACAAAATTGATACAAAGTGATTTGTCATTAAGCAAATAAATGTGATTTGTTATAAGTTATGATAGAATTGTAAAAATTTAGAAGTAAAACTATTAAAAAATATGACTAATCAAATAACTATTACTTTGCCAGATGAAGTTTACAAACGAGCCGAACATTTCGCACGACTTGCCAACCGGGATATAGCTAGTATCTTAGCTGATACCATACAATTTGGAATTCCATCCATTAGTACGGTAGCAGCAGCTTTTGAACCTACAACTTAACAATACTTATGCATTAACTGTTAGGCAAGTATGGGTTTCAGCTGGTTGGCATCCACCCCAAGATGATTTAAACTAATTATCATAGACAACCCTTATCTTTTTGCTGAAATAATCCCATCAATTTGCATTTGTTGTGTGGTGGGCAATGCCCACCCTACGTGCTGATTACTGAATCAAAACTTGAACCTCTTCACCTCTAGCAACGAGTGTTTGCCTCACTGGCAATACAGCTAGACTATTTGTTTGAGCTAAATTAATCAGATTTCCAGAATTTTGAACGCCGCTTGCTGGATAAAAGTGATAAATTCCATCACTCAAACGCATTTGACCCCAAATGTAAGTTTCACGTTTGCCATCGGAACGTAATTCTTGAGATGCACGCGCCTTGATAAACTTTGGTTCCCAACCTTCAGCTATTCCAGAAAGCTTTTTAATGGCGGGTTGTACAAATCGCCAAAATGTCACTAAGACGGCGGCGGGATTTCCCGGTAAGCCAAAGTATATTGGGGAACTCGGGGCCCCCTCTGGGGATAAGGGGCAATGGGGATTAGGGATTGGGGAGCCAGCCGCGTGCGGGGGTTCCCCCCCTTGAGCGGACTGGCGTGATTGGGAAGGAGAAGAGGGGGGGAAAATGGCGACTGTGAGGGGTTTACCGGGTTTCATGGCTACAGAACGAATGTGTATTTTTCCCCCTAAAGACTCTAATATTTGTTCCACATAGTCGTAGTCTCCTACGGAAACACCTCCAGATGAGATAATGATATCGGCTTGAGTCAGAGCGTGGGCGATCGCTTTCTCAAGGGCTGTTGGCTCATCTCTGACAATGCCTAACATAATTGGTTCAGCACCCATCTGTTGAACCAAGGCTGCTATGGCATATTGATTTGAATCTACAATTTGACCTGCTTGCAATGGTGTTTCGGGTGTCACAAGTTCATCACCCGTAGATAAAATTGCTACACGAGGACGGCGGAAAACTTTTAATTTCGTGCATTGAACAGCCGCTAACACTGCAATTTCTTGAGCGTTTAACACAATTCCTGTTGGTAGTAATTGCGACCCAGCTTTATAGTAAGATGCTTGCTGCCTCACAAATTCTTTCGGTTTTGGGGTTGCAAAAATAAAAACTTGGTTTTCCTCGCGGCGAGTTCGTTCCTGCATCACAACTGTATCTGCCCCAACAGGCATAACAGCCCCCGTCAAAATCCGTGCAGCTTTCCCCGATTGAACGATAGACTTAGGCTGAACTCCGGCAGGAATTTCTTCGATAATCTCTAATACCACTGGTTTTTCTGCGTTACAGTTCCGCACATCTTCGTATCTCACAGCGTATCCATCCATTGCCGAGTTATCCCAATGAGGAAAATCTAGTTGACTCGTGACTGGAGACGCCAGAATGCGACCATTTGCTGCGAATAAATCTATAACTTCCGTATTTATAAAGCTATCTAAGGGTTGCACCAACTGTAGAATAGTAGCTTCTGCATCGCTAACTGAAAGCATGGCATCACCTCGGACTCTGTACCGTTTGATTTTATGTCAGCACCCCGTACTAAAGTGATGGGGCTTCATGCCTCCAAATTTTAATGAGAAGAAAACATGACTTGTTGAGGCACTACCAAGGTAAATCAGTCAACATTCGGAGGATTATAAGTTTTTTTTATACATGGTGATTCAAGATGGAAGGAGCGTCTGAAAGAATTTTTACAGGAGGATTTACCCTAGTATTACAGTTATTTAGTGGAGTCAGTAAATCCTCTGAGATTCTTATTGAATGTTTATTAGGTTTGAGTCTTCTACTTGGGATATATTTTCTAATCAAAAGGCAAATTTCTGAACGGGACACCGTATTAGAGGAACGCAAACTAGCAGAACTAGAATTGCGAAAACTAGCTCAAATGGTGGATTTTGCCAATGATACCATCGTAGTCCGCGACCTTAGCGATCAGATAATTTATTGGAATCAAGGAGCAGAACGACTGTACGGGTGGACGAAACCAGAAGTCTTGGGAAAGCACATCCATACATTTTTAAACACAGTTTTCCCCAATCAATTAGAAGAAATCAGAACTGAGTTTTGTCAAAAGGGGTATTGGGAGGGCGAATTAATACATACCATACGAGATGGCAAGAAAATTATAGTTGCGAGTCGGTGGACGTTACAAAGAGATGAAAATCATCAACCCATCGCGATTCTTGAAATTAACAACAATATTACCGATCGCAAGTTGGCTGAGGAAGCCCTGAAAAACGCTAAAGAAGAGTTAGAACTTCGGGTTCAAGAACGGACACAAGCACTGACTGCGGAAATCGCCGAACGGAAAGAAACCGAAAAAAAATTAGAACAAACGATGGAGCATCTGAAACGTTCCAATCAGGAACTAGAGAGATTTGCCTTTGTCGCTGCACACGATCTGCAAGAACCTTTACGTGCAATTACTGGTTACACCCAACTTTTAACACAAGAATATCCAGAGCATCTTGACTCGTCTATTCGAGAATATATGGGTTATATTGTGGAAGGCTCGACAAGGATGCAGCATTTGGTTCGCGATTTGCTGATTTATTACCGGGTTGGTTCTGTTACCAGATCCTTCGTTCCCACTGACTGCAATGCTATAGTGCAGCAGGTTGTCGATCGCCTACAACCTTCTATAACTGAAAGTAAAGCGATTGTGATTTATGAAAATTTACCAACTGTGAGTGCCGATAAAACTTTATTCCTACAATTATTTCAAAATTTAATTGACAATGCGATTAAATTTCGAGCGTCGGAAATACCAAGAGTTCGCGTAACAGCAGAATTTACAAAAAATCATGAATGGTTATTTTGTGTAAGTGATAATGGGATTGGGATAAAACAAAGGTATTTGGAGCGGATTTTTGAAATTTTCAAACGACTCCATACCCATAAAAAGTTTCCCGGTACTGGCATTGGTTTAGCTATTTGTAAAAAAATAGTAGAACATCACGGAGGGCAGATTTGGGTAGAATCTGAGATAGGAGTGGGAACAAAGTTTTACTTTACAATTCCTCCATCAGATGCATCCTAAGAACGAAAATACGGATAGATAATTAAGTACTTATGAGCGATCGTCAGAACTTGCAACCCGTTGAGATTTTGCTCGTTGAGGACTCGTATAGTGATGCTAATCTCACTATCAAAAGTTTAGGTAAAGCTAATATCGCCAATAATTTACACTGGGTAGAGGACGGCGAGACGGCAATTGAGTATTTACGACATCAAGGCGAGTATACCACAGCTACACGTCCAGATTTGATTTTACTCGACCTAAATCTTCCAGGATTAGATGGGCGGGAAGTTCTTGCGGAAATTAAAGCCGATCCCGATCTCAAACGTATCCCTGTTGTGGTTCTTACAACAAGTGCAGATGAACAAGATGTACTTAGGTCTTACGATCTAAATGCTAATTGCTACATCACTAAACCTGTTGATATTCACCAGTTCCTACAAATCGTGCATTTGATTAATGACTTTTGGCTAGCAGCAGTTAAATTACCACCTAAATAAGCTTATTCTTATGAACGATACTTCAATTAGGATTCTTTTAGTAGAAGATAGCCCTAGCGACGCCAAACTGTTACAGCAAACTCTATCGCGTTTGGGTGGAGAAAGATGGCGAGTCAGCCACTTTGAGCGATTGGGTGATGCGATTGATGCTTGTAGCAACAAAGGTTTTGACATCGCTTTGTTAGACCTCTCGCTACCCGATTCTGAAGGTGTGAATACTGTTGCTGAATTTCATGCAGCCGCCCCAGATATCCCGATTGTAGTACTGACTGGTTTTGATAATGAAGAAATCGCCTTACAATCTGTGGCAAAAAGAGCACAGGATTATCTTGTAAAGGGACAAATTACTCCCCAACTTTTAGGGCGTGCCATCCGCTATGCTATTGAGCGAGGACAAGTTCTCAAAAAAATGGAGGAAAGCGAGCGTCGCTTTCGAGGTATTTTTGAACAAACATTTCAGTTAATGGGATTATTGTCTCCTGAAGGTATTATCTTAGAAATTAACAAAACAACTCTCGACATCTGTGGTGTTGAATTAGAAGCTTGCGTAGGTAAGCCTTTTTGGGAACTCCCGCGTTGGAATTGCTGCGAAGCAAGGGAATGGTTAAAAACTGCTGTTGCTAAAGCTGCTGATGGAGAGTTTGTTCGTCAAGAACAGCAAGTTTGTGGTAAGGACGATACGGAAGTATGGATGGATTTCTCCCTCAAACCGTTGAAAGATAATACGGAGAAAGTGGTATTGTTGATTGTCGAAGGTCGCGATATTAGCGATCGCAAACGTGCTGAAGCAGAAATTAGGAACGCTTGGGAAACAGAACGGGAACTCAACGACCTGAAATCTAAATTTGTGTCGATGGTTTCTCATGAATTTCGCAATCCTATGACCGTTATTCGGACTGCAGTTGAAATTCTAGAAACCTATAATAATGAATTAAGCGAGCGGCAAAAAGGGAAATACTTTGGGCAAATTCAAAGTGCTCTTCGCCAAATGTTGCAACTCTTAGATGAAGTTTTGTTACTTGGTAGAAGTGATGCCGGAAAATTAGAATACGAGCCTACTACTCTAGATTTAGAGACCTTCTGTAACGAACTCGTACAAACTTTACAACAGAGTGCAGGAGAAAATTACCAAATTAACTTTAGCATTCAAGGAGAACAACCTTCAGTAGAAATGGACGAAAGTCTACTGCGTCATATCCTGACGAACCTACTGTCTAATGCTATAAAATATTCTCCTCAAGGTGGTGCTATTCAATTTGAATTAGCTTACCAAGAGAATAATGCTAATTTCCGCATCCAAGATTCAGGAATTGGAATTCCATTAAAAGACCAACAACGATTATTTGAAACTTTCCATCGCGCTAGTAATGTTGGTCGAATTCAAGGAACGGGATTGGGGCTTTCGATTGTGAAAAAATGTGTGGATTTACATCAAGGTCAGATTCGGTTAGAGAGCGAAGTAGGCGTTGGAACAACGTTTACAGTCACGTTACCATTAAATCCTAACAACACTCTGTCTTTAGAATTGACCGACGCTCCTTGGAACTCTCAAAAATTGGCTTGAAAATGGGGATTGGGGAACTCGGGGCCCCCTCCTTGTTGAGGGGCAATGGGGATTGGCGATTGGGAACTGGGGACTGGGAAAGAAACATTTTCATCAAGAGCGTTGTGGACTGTTGTCTATAGGTGTCTATTAAGATAAAGATGAGGCAGTTGCGATGAAAAAATTTTCACTTTAAATTCACACACCTATAATGTATGTCTATTGAGCGAGTTCCCCCCAAGCACTTTCCCAAAGTTGAGTTTGGACGACGAGCAATGGCAAGCGGAGTTGATTTCCTCATTGTCTGGGTAGTTAGTTCTTTGTTGGGTGGTTCTCAACTCGGCATTCAAATTGTTCAAATACTTGTCTTTATTGTTGGTTGGGCAATTTTACGTGTTATCGTACCCTACAACAATCAAGGGCAAAGTTTGGGGCGCTATGCCTTTGATATTAAGGTGCTAGATGTGGAAAGCGCTCGGATTCCCGATTTACAAACATTTTTGCGGCGAGAAGGGATATTGTGTTTGAGTGCGCTATTGGTTTCTATTACCCTCAGTAACATCATTCGCAATCCTACTGCTATACTTCTGTTGATTCCCTTGGCTATCGATTGCGGTGCGGCTTTCTCCGATCCCCAGTTTCGCCAAACTTTGCACGATCGCTTTGCCAAGACTATGGTGATTTCGTCACGTCGTGGCTATTCCCTCGATCTAAAAGTTAAGCAAATACTTGATAAAGTGCAACGGAATATGAGACAATAGATATTTGTGTTAATTCTCAACCAGCTGTATTTTTTGATAAGCTTATGGCTAAGAGTAAAGGTGTCCGCATAGTAGTGACACTAGAATGTACTGAGTGTCGTACAAATCCAGAAAAACGCTCTCCTGGTGTTTCTCGTTATACCAGTACGAAAAACCGTCGCAATACAACCAACAGGCTAGAACTGAAAAAGTTCTGTACCCACTGTAACAAACACACTGTTCACAAGGAAAGATACTTCCACGTCGGATTACAGGGCTGACAGCACAGCAACAAAGAGAGTTAACACTAGCGATAAAACGCTCCCGGATTTTGGCTCTGTTACCGTTTATTAACGCGGAAGGCTAATCAGTGACCAGTGACCAGTGACCAGTGTAATGATTGGGAATTGTATTCCCAGTCTCAAGTCCCCAGTCCCTAGTCCCTATTTTCAGATAGTATGACCGGAAAGCTCGGTTCGGTTAGCTCGAAATCTGAAGTCTTGGCGAAAAAATGTAAAATTAAAGCCAAAAATACTAATGTTCATTTGGAATTTGATACCATAGGTGTTCAATCCAAAATCCAAAATCTAAAATGGAATTTGATACCATAGGTGTTCAATCCAAAATCCAAAATCTAAAATGGAATTTGATACCATAGGTATTCAATTCAAAATTTAGAATCGGATCTGATACCAGTAGGTATCTAATCTAAAATCACGCCACTTGCTTCAAGCCGGGGAACCAGTCCAACGCAGTGGCTCCAAAATCTAAAATCTAAAATATTGCGAGGCTTGTGGAGAAGGGGACGCTGGTTGAATTTAGAGTAGGTAGCGATCGCCGTTTGGGTGTAGTAGACCGTCCAGACGGAAAAGCTCGTTGGTTTGTAGTGGATGAACGCGGTCAATCCCACAGTCTCGCACCTCGGCAAATTACCTATACAGTAAGCGGACAAACCTACAAGCCATCGCAAATTCCCGAATTTTTGGAGGAAGTTAAGCCCTATTTAGATCCATCGAGCTTGGAAGTTGCATGGGAACTCCTTGTGGAAACAGGGGAAACCGCAACTCCAGCAGAAATGGCTAATTTACTATTTTCCTCTTCAGAAGCGTATCATTGTTACGCTGCTTATTACTTGTTGTCAGATGATAAGATATACTTCAAGCAAAAAGGGGATGCTTACGAGCCGCGAACATCCGCAGCCGTGGCAGAGCGCAAGCACCAACTCGAAGTAGAAGCGCTCAAAGCCAAGGGGCAGCAAGAATTTCTGACGCGAGTAGAGGAGGCACTCAAAGGAGAATTGGTGGAGTGGCAACGTCACGATCGCCACAGGCTAGAAGCTCTAGAAAAGTATGCCTCACTCCTAGCAGATATTGTACGTGTGGGTTTAAGTTATGACACTCTGGCTCGCGCTTATCCACCACCCCAACCAGTCCAAGAAACAATGAACTTACTGGGACGCCCTGCAACCCCTCAAGGAGCTTTTCAACTCCTAGTAGACTTGGGTTGGTGGAATGAGCATGAGAACTTATTTCTACGGCGTTCGTCGATACCCATACAATTCCCTACCAAGGTAATAGAAGTGGCGCAACAGCGATTAGACTCACATCTACCAGATCGAGATAATCGTCTGGAACTCACGCATCTTAAGGTGTATACAATTGATGATGAAAGTACGACTGAGATTGATGATGGTGTGAGTTGGGAATCACTCCCCGATGGTAGGGAAAGACTGTGGGTACATATTGCTGACCCCACACGTTGGTTGTCGCCAGAAGACGATCTCGATTTAGAAGCTAGGAAGCGAGGCAGTACCGTATATTTACCGACAGGGATGATACCCATGTTCCCAGAAGTCCTGGCAACAGGACCTATGAGTTTGGTGCAGGGGAAAATTTGTTGCGCCTTGAGTTTTGGGATTATTTTAGATGAAGCAGGCGCTGTAGAAGAATACAGCATTCATCCAAGTCTGATTAAACCAACTTATCGCCTCACTTATGAAGATGTAGATGAAGTGCTACATTTAGGCGTAGAGGCAGAACCAGAAATTGCTGCGATCGCTCAGTGGGCAAATCGGCGCAAAGCTTGGCGGTATGCCCAAGGAGCTATCAGCATCAATATGCCAGAGGCAATGATTAAAGTTAAGGGAAAGGGAGAAGATATCAGCATTGATATCTTAGAAGATTCCCAATCTCGGCAGTTAGTCGCTGAAATGATGATTCTTGCCGGAGAAGTAGCCGCTAAGTACGGTCAAAAACATAACATACCCTTACCCTTTCGCGGTCAACCACAACCAGAATTACCACCAGAGCAAGAACTCGTACAACTCCCCGCCGGATTTGTACGAGCTTGTGCCATGCGACGCTGTATGCCCAAGAGCGAAATGAGCATAACCCCTGTACGTCATGCGGGTTTGGGTTTAGATACATACACTCAGGCGACTTCTCCCATTCGCCGTTACAGCGACTTGCTCACCCACTTTCAACTAAAAGCACATCTGCGAGGTGATGTGCCACCGTTCTCAGCAGAACAACTTAAAGAAGTGATGCTATCTGTATCTACCATCACTCAAGAAGTGACAATGGTTGAGCGGCAAACAAATAGATACTGGGCTTTAGAATATCTGCGCCGCAACACAGATCGAGTTTGGGAAACAGTGGTTTTAATGTGGCTGAGAGAAGACAGTGGTTTAGCACTGATTTTGTTAGAAGAATTAGGTTTGCAGTTACCAATGTTCTTCAAGCGTTCCGTGAAATTAGGCGAAGAAATCTTAGTCAAAGCCGCCCATTCCGATCCGCATAAAGACGTGATTCAGTTCCAAGAAATTATCTATCAGGAAGCTTAATAATGCAACCAACCTTAGAGCAGTTACGAGAATGTTATAGAATATGTAGTGCTCTAACTAATATGTATTTACAAATTCAGTTAGTAAGGTTAGATAAGCGCTCTGAGGAAGTTTATATACTAGCAGGTAAAGAACTAGAGTTTCTAATTCGACCAAACGGTAAAGTGAGAGTGCTATGACAAAGCTAAATTTTTATACAATGAGCAGAGAAGAGTTAAGAGCTTACGTGCTAGAGCATCGGGATGACGAAGAGGCATTTCAAGCATTGATGGATAAATTACAAGAATTACCGGGTGTTGAAATTACCTCAATAGAGCAATTGAGTCAGATTATTGAATCAAAACGTGACAAAGTTGATGTAGAGGATGCTCGTGCAGCCTTAGAAGTAGCAGACGCTATTGGTACAACCCCTCTTGAAGAATTGAAAAGGGAGTTAGGCTTGTGAGTTACGAAGTCAAATTGACATCCACAGCTTTAGAGCAAATCAAAAAACTAGATTCTGAAACTCAACGACGAACAGCAATGAAGTTACAAGAATTAGCAGTGAACCCGCATTTAAGTGAAGCAAAAAATCTCGACAATGCTGACTTTTTATACAAAATTAGCCTAGATGATTACCGCATTGTTTATCAAATAGAGGATGAATTTTCATTAGTTACTATAGTAAAAATCGCTCATTTAAGAGACTATTGATAAGTAAGCTTTACAAGTCAAATAAGAGAGAAAGTAATAGAAATCACTAGCTTATGAGTTGGGTTACTGATGTACTTTTAGTGTTTAATTTAGGTGAACTTTATGATGACCAAGATGAACCACTAGAAGAAGTGTTTCCACTAAACAATATCAACGCTTGGCTTCAAAAGCATCGCAAAGGAACTCTAGACAATCTAAATGAACACGTAAGTAGTGGTGGAAAAGCAATGCAAGCTTGTGTGTATGGCGGTGCATTCAATTTTCTCAAGATTGACGAATTTATTGAAGTTGTGAAATTACAGCCATGGAAAGAACCACAAAACGTTCAATTACTTATTCACGATGAGGAAGACGAACGATTTACCCTATACACTCTTTCTTAGAGTATGATAGATTGTTAAAAAAAACTGTTAATGAAAATTCAAATACTTAGTGATTTACATATCGAATTTCAACCTTTTCACATTCCCGATACTGATGCTGATGTTGTTGTCTGTTGTCCTTGCAGGAGACATTCATTTAAGAGAAAAAGGAGTTAATTGGGTAATAGAGAATATTCCAAACAAGCCAGTTATATATATATTAGGAAATCATGAAAAGCTATTTTTTGACCATTTGGAGATAAAGAAATTTTTGCTGTATACCTGCCATATTGTGGCAGTTCGGTAATAACAGTTTCATTTAATGTGTCTACATCAACAGCAGACAGATAAGCAACTGTTTGTGTATCACATAATTTGAAAGCGTGAAAGAAAACACGTTTGCTATCTTGTGACCATCCAATAGGAACGCTCAGCATTTGTTCGTCTCTCATTTTAGCTAAATTCTTTTGATTTGAACCATCAGAATTCATCACATAAATATTATCTTTGACTCTTAATTTAGAACACCTTATATTATTTTGAGTAATATCATTAGACTGATTGTCTGAAGCAAAACTTCTCGTAAAAGCAATATACTGACCATTGGGTGACCAAAGCGGTAATGAATCACTTGTTTCACTCTTGCTTAAATTTTTAAGATGAGAACCATCTGTATTCATAACATAAATTTGGTTTTTAAAATAAGTAATATTAGCGAGGGATTGAAATGCAATATATTTACCATTAGGCGACCAAACAGGATGATTGCTAAAAACTGTATTGGAAGTTAAGTTTTTTTGATTCGAGCCATCTTTATTCATTGTATAAATTGCTCTATCTCCAGTACTTCTATTACCTTGGCTTACAAAAGCAATCAATCCAGGACACATTCGTTTGGAAAGTTGAATGTTTTGATTTTGATAAGTTTTTTTGTTGTGACAACCTGTAAAAGATAGTAATAAAAAACTCAATAAACCTATTATTTTTATTTCAATGCTCAAAAAACTCATTTAAAACTTCAGATTAGCTAAATTTCCAATACAAGATTATTTAAAATATGAGCGTTCGTCAATCAAAGTCATCTCTATCATCTTATTTTTATAAAAAACTTTAATTACTGTAGATAATTTCTCTGACAATCAAAAGCTTTATATTGTAGACAATGCTCCTTCTACGTATATATCATGGATTAAATAAAATTTTGTTACTCTATTTTTTTGTTGAATTCAGTAAAAATACCGTAATAATTACTCTTCATTAGAGAAACGATATTAAGATATGTAAACACTAAAATTTTAGTAATCTTGTCGAGTTTCTCTTAAATTTGATTTTTTAAATGAGTAATATTGGCAAATTTCATTAAAAAACACGAAGCTGAACCCCGATTCCACTACCATTTTTATAAATAAATTCAACGCCTCCCCTTTCAAGGGCTTCTTTAATAGCTAGCATATTATTTGTTACTGGTACACGAGCTTCACGTTCAAAATCTGCTACTGTCGCTCGTGCAACATTTGCCTTTTTTGACAATTCTTCTTGTGACCATCCTAGTAGTGCTCTAGCAGCTCTACATTGAGCTGGAAAAATGGATAAATTGTCTGACATAATACAAAATGTTTGACAAAATGTATGAAGTTAGTTATTTTATATGATAGTAAAGTATATCCCCTTAATTTGGGAATACACCAATGAGCCAAATAATCAAGGCAAACCAAACACTCAATAATAAATTTCATATCTTAAAAGCACCAAGTACAGTTGGTAGACCTAAATCGATATCTCTAAATACAGAGCCAACATTTACTCTTTGGCAAGACTCTTACCTTTCGTTGCACTTTGGAGATAGCTTAGACTACTACACAACTTGGGAAACTCCCACGGTAATAGTTTCTGATGGCGGGTATGGTATTTTAGGTTTTGAGGGTGATACTTCCGATCATTTTAATCTGCCACAATGGTATGAACCACATATAGAACAGTGGACAAAATATTCTGTTCCTCAAACAACACTTTGGTTTTGGAATTCTGAAATAGGTTGGGCATCTGTTCACCCAATACTAGAAAAGTATGGATGGCATTACGTTAACTGCAATATTTGGAATAAAGGTAAAGGGCATATTGCTGGTAATGTTAATACTCAAAAAATACGTCGCTTCCCAGTAGTTACAGAAGTTTGTGTTCAATATGTACTTAAAGCTCGAATCAATGAAATACCTCTCAAAGAGTGGCTTCTATCTGAATGGAAACGAACTGGGCTACCACTGAAGAAAGCTAATGAAGCTTGTGGAGTAAAAGATGTAGCCACAAGAAAGTATTTTGACCAGGGACATTTATGGTATTTTCCTCCTCCAGAAATGTTTGAAAAAATGTCAAATTATGCGAATCAGTATGGAAATCCTGATGGTCGCCCATACTTTTCAAGAGATAAAAAAACTCCTATGACAAAAGAAGAATGGAAAGCGATGAGATCCAAATTTTATTGCCCTCATGGTATTACCAACGTCTGGGAAAGAAATGCACTTCGGGGTAAAGAAAGAATTACTATTAATTCAAGTAAAGCGGTTCACTTAAATCAAAAGCCTCTAGATTTGACGCTCCAAATTATAGAAGCGTCAAGCGATGTTGATGATGTTGTATGGGAACCTTTTGGTGGTTTATTTACTGCTTCAATTGCTGCAAGAAAATTAAGACGTAAAGCGTTTGCGGCAGAAATTGATTGGACTTACTTTTATTATGGTGTACAAAGAGCTAAAGCAGAATATCATCTGCCCGCTTTTCTTGAATAGCTAATTTTTCCTTAAGAAGAAGCTTCAGTTGCGTTAAATCTTTTTTTCCGATTAACTTTATCCATTGTTTTATGGAAAGCCCGTGTATATCTCGTACCATAATTTGATTTTTAAAAATTTCTATATCAGGATGCACTATTCTATCTATTTTGGCAAAGTTAGTATCTAGACGATATGGAAAGCGATTAATAAGTTGCCGTAATAATTTTTGATATTCCCTCGTGGGTTGATACTTTTTAGCATTTTCTCCCCAAGCTTCTACTATTTTTTCTGCTTCTTCAAATTCAATGGCATTGCCTTGCCATTTATACCCGTTAGTAGTAGTCTGTTGTAAATTTTTAGTACGATTATCAGTGTCTTCTGGCTCTAAAACTAAGTAGTCAGGCGGTTTATGGTAATGTTTGTCTCTTGCTTCCGCTACTGAACGAGCTGATACTATACAAATATCTAAAATATAAGGTTTCCCATATATCAAATGACTTGGTAACCAAGGAAGCAGCACAACATAAGTATTATTATATCGGAAATGATTTTGGCTACCCTTAAAACGAGCCGTTATTTCAGTTACTAAAGGGAACCAAGCTTTAATTTCAAAGCCTGGGATAGGTTCTATTTGTCCTTCAAATATGGTATCTGGAAAACCAGGATCTTGACGTTTCCATTGTCCAAGATGACTAAATTCTTCGTAGTCATTGAGAAATTCAACGATGTTAAATTCAATTAAATTTCCTAAAATAGGAGACAGCTTTGAGATCGCTTTAGCTAGATTAACAGCAGCATCAGAAGATATGGGTTTTGAGAGAGTTAATAAATCAAATTCATGACCAGGCAAATTCCTAAGTTGGTTTATTGCCATGTTTATAATATCTTCTGTTTTCATTAAATTTAGCTAAAAAACACACTGATTCTTCTTAAAATAAATCATTTTATATAAAAAACATCTATTTATAAACGATATTTTTGACAAACAATAGGATCGAAATACTGTACATAATTCTAATCCTTTATAAAAAACCGTCATTACTGTAGGTGGTTACTCTGCCAAATAAAAGCCTAACATAGCTTGCAATGCCTGCTTTACGTATATGCCACGAAGCAAATAAAAATTTGGTTACTCTAGTATTTGTTAAGTTCGGTGAAAATATCGTAATAATTACTCTTTTTAGACAAATGATATTAAGATATGTAAAAAATAAAATTTTAGTAATTTTGTCGAGTTTCTCTTAAACTAAACCTAAGCGCTTCTCTATTAGGATAGATTTTGATATTCTACTGTTCAAGTCAAACAAAGCCTTATCCCTTCTCACACACATCTACTATTTTGTTTTAAATCTATGAAGTCTTATTTAGCCGCCGCTATTCAAATGACCAGCGTGTCTAACTTGGAAAAAAACTTGGCGCAAGCTGAGGAATTAATCGATTTAGCCGTGCGCCAAGGTGCTGAATTAATCGGATTGCCAGAAAATTTTCCTTTTATGGGAGAGGAAAGTGAAAAATTGGCTCAAGCTGATGCGATCGCTCGTGGCTCGGAAACATTTCTTAAAACAATGGCGCAGCGCTATCAGGTGACTCTCTTAGGTGGCGGCTTTCCCGTTCCGGTAGATGATGGCAAGAAAGTTTACAACACTGCTCTACTCATTGCTGCCAACGGTCAAGAACTAGCTCGCTACCACAAAGTCCATTTATTTGATGTTGACGTTCCTGATGGCAATACTTATCGAGAATCCAGTACAGTGATGGCAGGAGAGCAGCTACCTCCCGTTTACTATTCACAGGAACTTGGGAACATCGGGCTTTCCGTTTGTTACGATGTCCGCTTTCCCGAACTTTACCGACATATAGCTTATAAAAACGGAGATGTTTTATTTGTTCCTGCTGCCTTTACAGCTTTTACTGGCAAAGATCATTGGCAAGTCCTTTTACAAGCCCGTGCTATTGAAAACACCTGCTATGTCATTGCTCCAGCCCAAACAGGGCTTAACTATGCTCGCCGTCAAACCCACGGACACGCCATGATTATAGATCCGTGGGGAGTTATTTTAGCAGATGCCGGGGAAAAACCAGGAGTCGCGATCGCCGAAATTAAGCCTTCGCGAATTGAACAAGTGCGCCGTCAAATGCCTAGCTTACAACACCGCATTTTTGTTTAATCTAGGTATTTCCAAGAAATAAATTATCCATCTTGTGGAACGGGCGTCCTCGCCCGTTCTATATTAGTGGCGGGCGGGACGCCCGCACCACAAGAGAAAGTTGAATATTTTTTATTTGTAAGTCCCTTATCATACAAATAAACGTTCAACAGCATAACTAAATCCTGGCAAAAGAGGACTAGTTAAATTATCATCTTTATACAAAGTAGCAGCTAGTTTCAAAATTGCATTTTCTCTACGATAAATTTCCACCTTTTCCCTTTCGCGGTCAAAAATCCAGTATTCATTTACTCCTTGAATTGAGTACAGTTTTAACTTTAACTCTCGGTCGCGTTTTTCCTGTTTTTCTCCTGAAGATAATACTTCAATTACCAATTCTGGCGCACCTGTCAAATGTCCTGCTTCATCCAATAATTCTGTTAATCGTTGATGACTTGCCCAAACTACATCAGGAATTACGTTATCAACATCAGTAAAAATGATACCTGGTGCAAACGCAACCCTTCCCAATCCACTTTGAGTTGACCAGATTTCTAATTGCGTACCTATTTTTACACAGACTTCTTGATGTTTCCAGTGAGCTACTCTCGTCACAAATAATTCTCCGTCAATAATTTCATAACGGTTGCCATCATCTGGAAATAACTCTAGATCGGCAGTTGTCAAACGAATTTTTTCGTTTGTTGTGGTTGTCGTCATACACTCTTACCTCAACTAGTTTCTATGTAAATAAGCATTTTTGTACTAAATATTGGCACTAGCTAGCTACAGCAACATCATCTGTACTATCTTCATTCAACCCAAACTTATTGTATATTTCCTTGACACTTTGAGGCTCGATTATTTCTGCTTTTGTACGTTCTAGTGTAGTCAGCAAACTGGCTGAATTAGCAGGTGAACGAAGTAAATACAAAGTTTTTAATAAGCTGTTAAATTCTGCTTCAGAAATTAAAACAGCATTTTTACCATCTGGTTGGCTAATAACAACAGCTTCTCCTGTCTCTACAATGTGACTGAAAAGCTTTTCTAAGTTTTCATTGGCTTCTTGTAGTGTCACTTTAACTGACATAAAGATTTGACTCCATATATTCTGATTTTATACGCTTTTGGTTGCAAGACTACTCGGTGTTCCCGAAAATTTCGACCTGTAAAGACTAAGCATAACAAGTCTTTATAAAGGTTTTCACGCTTTGCGAATTGCGAATCTCGTTCGGCGTTGCTTTTGGTCGTACAAGCAAGCCATTTGTTTGTAAGTTTTTAAGGTCACCTTGATACTGCTAGCCTGCAAAGTGTACAAAGTATGCTCGCGCTTTGTGTGGAAGCAAAGCTATAATACTTACAGCCAAGGACGTGTTACCATCAAACCAACACCAATTCTATAAAATATATGATTGATATTAACCTAGATGAAAATAAACTCAAAGAAATCTTCAAAATGGCGATCGTTGAATTAATGCAAGAACAAAAAGAAGTATTTTCTGATTTGTTTGCAGAAATTATTGAAGATATAGCTCTCGAAAAAGCGATTCAAGAGGGTGAAAAAACAGAAAAAATTAGCCGAGAAGCAATTATGAAAATTTTAGATAAGAAAGCATGAACGTAGAGTTTAGAAAAAGTTTTGAAAAAGATTTAAGCAAGATTCAAGATGATGCATTACTACAAAAAATTAAAGCTGTAATTGAAGAAGTAGAAAAGGTAGAAAATATCCGTGAAGTCGGCAATATCAAAAAGTTGAGATATGATGCTGCTGACTATTATCGTATTAGAGTAGGAGATTATAGGATAGGTATTACCATTTCTAATGGAGTGGTTGTTTTTGTGAGAGTCTTGCAAAGAAAAGATATATACAGGTATTTCCCATAAAAGCGTCCGTTCCTTGAGAGAGGTCTATTGTGGATTTTAACTTTTGAATTGATAATTGTTAATACTTATAATTATTGATTATTATAGTCTGTTAGCAAAAGTTGAGGAAAAAATGGCGAAGCAGGTTACTCTTGAGGAGGTTTTAGAATTGGCAAAACAACTTTCTCCTCTAGATAAGCTACGTTTGATTGAGCGGGTTACTCCTCAAATTAAGAGAGAGTTAACTATTGCTCAAGCTAAACCACGTAAATCTTTACGAGGATTATGGAGAGGTATTGATATTACAGACGAAGATATTGTTGAAGTGAGACAGCAGATGTGGGGTAATTTTCCGCGTGAGGATATTTAATGATTGATGCTGTAACCGACACTCATGCTCTGATTTGGTATCTAGAAGATAGCCCACGCTTGAGTATTGCGGCAAATCAGGCTTTTGAACAGTGCGATCGCGGTGAGATTAGCATTTACATTCCCACTATTTGTTTAGTTGAAATGGTTTACCTGCAAGAGAAGGGACGTATTTCACAAAACTTAAAGGCTCAACTAGATGTTGAATTAAGCTCTGGAACTACTAGCTTGATACTTGCTAATCTGACAGAAGAAGTAGCTGAAGCTTTGGCAAAGATACCACGAACTGCTGTACCCGATCTTCCTGACAGAATCATTGCTGCAACATCTCTACATTTAAATTTCCCATTAATTAGTCGAGATACAGAATGCCGCTAGCAGGCTTATCTCTAATTTGGTAATTAAGCTTGACAATCATTGTTATATCAACGATTAATTAGTAATTACGTGGGTGGGTAAACTTGGTTAAGTACCTCCTCCCAGAGTTCTCGCGGGACAAGCCGGACAACTTTCTTTAAGCCATAGCATTTAACTAAAGCGATGAGCATTAGGTAGCCGTCAGTCGGATAACCTTGGTGAAGTTCTAGAGGACGTGGGAAAAAGTTAATGTATTCATCAAAGGTTAGGGGATTAGGATTGATTGCAATTTGGGATTTAATTGAGCGTACTTGTTCTGGATTCATACAATAATAGTATTTGAATTATCCTACAATCTTATCCCATAGAATGCTTTTGGTTCTACCAGCAAGTTATTTATTCATTGGCAGCGATCGCTTACCACTTTGACTGACAAGACGAGATTGACTATTGTATGGCAGAAGGATTTTTACTGAGTTTATCATCTGATATTCACTTGAGAGCGAATGTAGTCTAATCCTACTTCGTATCCCCGTTTAAAGCCTCCTTGACCTAGGCTTTCAATTGTAGGAGTGTTACCAGTCACATAGATGGCTCTCTTAGCAGCATCATTTAAATCCGGTAGAACTTTGAACTCTACACCGCTAATGTAAGAGCTTAAAAAGTTATTACTTGGAAATACTGCTCGACCTCTAGTGAGATTTGTGGCAATATCTTCTACTTTCTTTCGTGTATTGTCTAAAGCAGTGCTAAAGTCACTTTCTGTTAAACTTCCGTTATTATTAGAAGCAATTCCCAGAACCTCTCCAATAAAAATTAGATTTGTGACACCGAAACCTTGCAAACCTCCTATTACAGCACCAGACACTGCAAGTTCATTAACTTTGAGTTCACCCTTAATTGGCACTCCTGCAACCTTACCTAATCTTACTGAGTATTCGAGGGCTGCAATTAACCCACTTGGGTCAATAGCATTCACTGGATTATTACTCACATAGCGATATAAATTAGAATCTTCGCCACCAAATCCTATTGGGTCTTGACTAATAAACCGCCCTAAGTTCGCATCATAATACCGAGCGCGGTTGTAGTACAACCCAGTCTCACTATCAAACTCCCTTCCAGTAAATGCAAATCTATCTCCTGCACTAGAATTTGTCTGAGACAGAATTTTTCCAAAACTATCGTAATCTATACTGTTAACTAAGTTACCCACAGAATTAGCAATATCTCGTATACTCCTTAAGCGATCGCTTAAGTACCAAGCAGTTCCCTCACCCGGACGGTAACGAGCAACTAATTCATCAACGTTCGCACCTTGCAGATAGTGATTGATTACTTGTCCTGCTTGATTTAATTCTGCCCACAATTCATCACCATCGTTGACAAAATATGTGGTTTCTCCGTTTACTGTCTTAGAAATACGACGGTCAAAGGCATCATATTTAAATTCCACAGACTGAGTTGTATTTCCACTTGCTTCTTTATCTGTAACTCCCACTAGTCGAGCGCGAAAATCGTAGGTATAGCTTGTCACATTACCTGTACTACGGTTGGTCTTAGTGGCTAGATTACCTTCCCTATCGTAACTGTAATTAAAATTACCATTGGATAAGATTTGGTTATTTGCTCCCACTATTAAGCCACTACCTGTACGGTTTCCGTTAGCATCGTAAGTGTAGTTTTCGTCTGGAAGTACGGATCTGTCAGCATTAACAAGCTGGTTAGCCCCATCGTAAGTGTAATTTGTAGTTTGTGCTTTATATGTTTCGCTGCTGAGGATACTTGCCAAATTGTAGTTGTAATCGTAGTTTGCTAGGGTAGAACCTGCACCATTGAAGTGGGTTAAACTAGTTAACCGTTGCAATTCATCGTAGCTGAAAGTGCTACTTCCTACGAGCTGCGTACCAGCTAAGTCTGAGAACCGTCTTGTTTGAGTGCGATCGCCTCTACTGTCATAAGAGTATTCGACTCGTGCTGGGTCAATACCTGTTCCTTGCCAAGTTTGACTGGTTAGTAAATTACGTACATCGTAAGTCGAGTTAACGCGAACGCCTAAATTATCGCTTACGGATGTTCTATTACCAGTTCCATCGTAGGTATAATTCAGATTTACAGGTACTAGTCCCGTTATACCTGTACTGTTCACTTGGGTAACTCTATCTCGACTGTCATAAACAAAATTATATGTACTATCAACGTCAGTAGACTTAATCAAATTACCTACAGCATCGTAAGTGAAGTTAATTGTACGCTCTGGGGTGTTGTTATTCAGCCAGTTTTCTTGAATTAGACGATTAACTCCATCGTAAGTAAAGGTACGCTGACGATTATTGCGGTCTGTGAGCTGAACTAAATTATTTACTCCATCGTAACCATAGGTGGCGACATTACCCAATGGGTCAGTTTTACGAATCTGTCGTCCCACAGCATCATAACCAAAGCCTGTTAGATTACCTAATGGGTCAATAACCGCCGTTTGGTTTCCAGCCAAGTCATACTCAAAAGAAGTTTTTTGGTTTTGGGAATTGGCAATACTCGCAATCAAACCATCAGGTCGATAAGTTGTAGTGGTTGTGCGTCCTAATGGATCGATTTCACTGATGCGTCTACCAAGTGCATCATAGCCAAACTCAGTCACAGCGTTAAATGGGTCTATCTGACGAGTTAAACGACCTGCGTTATCATACTCAAACCGCACTGTATTACCTAACTGGTCAGTAATGCTGCTGATAAGCTGAGCATCGTAGGTGTATTTTGTTTCGTTTCCTAAAGCATCACGCTGAGCGACCAATCGCCCAACAGAATCGGTAATGTAATCTGTGGCGTTACCATTTTCATCAACTAAGCGAGTAATTTGCCCAAATTGATTGTATTCAATTCGCTGGCTACTCCCATCTGGGAAAGTTACCTGAGTTGGTTTACCCAAAGTTGTACCTTCATAACCAAAAGTTATAGTGTTGCTATTGGCATCAGTAAAGGTACTAACTCTACCTAGATTATCGTAAGTGAAGCGATCGCGTTGACCTGTAGCATCAATTAACTCAACCAAATTACCATTGGTATTATAAACAAATCGAGTTGTGCGTCCCAACGAGTCGATTTCCGATGTAACGTTGTTGAACTGGTCGTAAGTAAAGGTACGAGTATTACCCAACCCATCAGTAATATTAGTAACGTTACCCCTTGCATCAAATATCCTGGTTGTGGTAGATCCTCTAGGATCGGTAACACTAATTGGGTTATTGTTTGTGTCGTAGCTAGTTCTAGTAATTGCACCCAACGGGTTGATAACAGAGGTAATGTTACCGCGACTGTCACGTACAGTTGTTGTAGTGTTACCTAGAGCGTCGAGTTGCGTGACAGTAGAACCACCAGCACTAACGTTGTAATCGTTTGAGATAGTATTGCCTAAAGCATCTTTAGTGGCTTTTACCCGTCCCTTTTCATCATATTCTGTACGGATAACAGCTTGACCGCGTGGGTCAATAATTTGCTCTAGATAATTGCGATTATTCAAATAAGTATGACGGGAAACGAGTCCCGCTTGGTCAGTCACACCAACTAAATTCCCCTTAGCATCGTAATTGTAAAGAATTGCCTTACCTGTGGGGTCACTGATTTGGGTAATGCGTCCTTGGGTATCCCGGAGAAATTCGACAGAAGCACCTGTGGAACTGAAGATGCCATTATCGTTGAAGGTTAAGGTATTGTTGTTACGGTCTTTGATTTCTTGCAGACCATCAAACTGGTCATACTCGTAAGTCGTCCCATCTTTGGTAGTAAGTTTATACTCTGAAGGGTTGTAAGCAAAGGGGATAAAGAACAGCGCAAAAGTTCCATCCGAGCGCTGTGACAAATTAATATCATCAACTTCAAGTTTGTCGTAAACTCCTGGGTCAGCAATAAACCGGGGTTTCCAAATTGTACCTAACAAACTGACACCACTTATAAATGGGTCAAAGGTGAAACCAACACGACGACCTTCGGGATTTGTTAAATAAACTTTTGTTCCAGCAGTGAAGGGATTCGATCCAAATATTGATGGTACGCCCTGTTTTTCAGCTTCCGTTAACGGTACTGATTCCTGAATTTTGGCATCTTTGACTCCCAAACTCCAACCAAAACCGAAGTCACCGGATTGATTGGCTTGCAGTGTATCGTAAATGCGGTTTATTTGAATGGGGATACCAGCCAGAGGAATGGATAAATCGGTTAATTCTAATCGGAAATTACCAAGTTTATTGTCACCAGAGACACCAAGAAGAACTCCCTGTGAGTTGATATTACCACTGAAATCTTGAGCAATAACCCGCACTACGTAATTACCATTGAGCAGCAAGGTGGGGTCAAATTCACCAAGTACGGCGTTGTTAACACTAGTCTTCCCTTGAGCAAAGGTCACAAAATCCGGGTCTGGAGCAGCTAAATTATTGATATCAACTTGGTCTAAAGCTGCATACTCAACTCGATAAAATTCCAGATTGTCATCGGTGACAGTTCCGACAACATCAGTTAGGTTAGTAACTGTTTTACTTGTTTGTGGACTAATAATTTGGATTTGTGGTGCGGTGGTGTCGCTAGGGTCAAGTACACGTAGAGAAACAGCTTTTTGAACTATATTACCCGCAGTATCAGTTGCAGTTGCGACGACTTGGAACACACCCGCTTGATTCAACTGTACTGTAGCGGAACCCGTGTTATCAAGAGTTACGGGGTTTCCATCAACGGTGAGAGCGATCTTGTCAACACCAGCGTTATCTGTAGCAGCTACAGTGAAGGTAACATTTTCACCGATTTGAACAACGTTACTGGTAAAGCCTAAATTTACAACTGGAACTTGTCTGTCTATTCCATCACCAACGTTGATTTGGAAAGATTGTTGAGCAGAACCACCTTTACCATCTTGTACCCGCAAGACAACATTATAATTACCGATTTGGTCAGCAGCTGGTTGCCAAATTAACGCACCTCTCTCTGAGTCTATAGCCATACCTGTTGGCTTCTCTACCAACTCGTAAGTTAAGACATCTCCGTCAGGATCTGTAGCTGTAGCGTCGTAGCGGAATAATTTTCCTGTTTGAGCTTCTGTAGGTGGTGCTGTAATAAAGTTCGGTACTTGGTTAGGCTTGGTAACATTTTGTTGATTACCAAAGTTTCGATTTTCTACGATTTCTCCTGCACCTAAGTTAACCGTATAAAAACCAGGTGCAGGTCCAATGCTATCAGGCAAAACTTCAACACTGACTAAATCAAAACCGGGAGAAGTGCCAAGGTTATCAACCCCAACAACTCTGACAGCCCGCACTGGATCTGTAAATCCAATAGATGCTAAGTCAAGCCCTTGTACCCCAAGCTGATTGACACGACCAAGAAAATTAAAGTCTGTACCATTGCTGCTGACAAAAACATCTGCACTTTCACCTGCAGAATCTTGTGGGTCAAAACTGCGAATGAAAATATCATTACCAGGTCCATCAATTACAGTCTCATCGGTAAATCCGACAGTGACATAAGACCCCTGCGGTAGCGCTAACCAGTTTACTTGTGGATTGCTACCAACTACAGGGCTTGGACCTGGTGCTCCTAAAACAACATTTGGATTGACCGTTTCTACAGTATATAAGGGTGACAAGCGATTTTGGAAACTAGGAATTCCACCATTAGAACCATAAGGTTCTTGTAAACCATCTGGTGCATTACCAGCAGCAAAGTATTCTAAGACAACATCGGCGTAGCCATCTCCTCTTGTACCTCCTTGACCACCTGGAAATGTTTGTGTATAACCATTTGGTACAACCTGGCGTACTGTGTAAGTGTTGGGAAGTAATCCGGTAAATCGATATTGACCTGTCGTGTCGCTAGTTACCTGTGTCGGCTCATCTGCATCAAACGCTGCATTATTGTTCAAATCTAGGTAGACCCGTACACCTCCTAAGCCCGGTTCTACAACGTTCTGACCACCACCCAAATCGTTGAAAGTACTCAGTAATTCATCGGTATTCTTGAAGATCTTGGCATTGGAATCGATGGTAATTAAATCATCATCAAGTCTATCCCTATCATTTAACGCAGCACCTTCACCGACACCAAAAGCATATAATTTAACTCCCAAGGCTTTAAGGTTGTTAACTTCATCCGTTATACTTCCGGCATTACTCACACCATCAGATAAAAAGACAAGAGTACCATTTCCTGGGGTTGTACCTATAGTTTTAAAGACGTTTTCAGCCTCTTTTAATGCGGATTCAAAATTGGTAGCAGAACGTGTCGAAAGTGACCGCAAGACTTGTTCAACATCTAAAACTCCGTTGTTGTCCCTATCCGCAGTAGGATTCGTGACTAACTGCTTCCCACTAACATTTGGAATCATATCTCTAGAAGATGCACTACCTGCAAAATCAATCACTGAAACCCTTGCAGTTTGACCCAACCCTTGCTGAATTAACTGTTGATTGAGAGCAATAAAACCAGCAATTTCCGCATCTAATATAGTATTAGCTTGTCTATCTAGATTCAGGTCACCAACTGGCGAACCTACAAATGGGTCGTCCGCACTAAAGGAAACATCTATTACAAATACAACATCTGGATTCGCACCTTGAGCAAAGCTAGTATCTCTAATTCCATTACCATTTAGGTCATCCCAAACAACTCCTCGGATTTCTCCAGGGGGTGTATTTGATAGTGCTAGGGTAAATCCTTGAGTATCGAAACCACCTTTACCATCTTCTACTTGGACGTTGATATTGTAATTTCCAGCTGTTTGAGTGGAAGTATTCCAGGAAATAAGACCCGTATTTTGGTCAATGGTCATTCCCTGGGGTGCAGTCAACAGGGAGTATTTGAGGACATCGTTATCCGGGTCAATAGCATCTACATCATAGGTATACTGTGCCGTAGCTGCTACTGTAGTGACAGGGTTACTCGTAATGACAGGTCTGAAATTATCAGATGATGATGACTGACTTGATGAACCTTGAGTCAATATTGTAAAGACTTGCTCAACCTCACCACCTCGGTCATCTTTCACCAAAAGTTTCACTTGTTGAGCGCCAACTTGGTTTGCTTGCGGTGTCCACTGAATCAAACCATCAGGGGAAACGCTCATTCCCTGTGGCGCTTGGTTTAACTGGAAGTCTAATCCGTCTAGATCGGGGTTATCAGCAATAATTTGATAAGTATAGTTTTGTCCGACTGTTGCATTCTCGGTAGGGTTAGATGTGATACTGGGTAAGCGATTTGGGTCGAGAACATTTAATGTAAACTCTTGAATATCTTGACCGCCTTTACCATCCTCAACTTTGGCTTTAAAAACATATTCCCCAGTCGTAGGTGGAGTCCATGTTAACTTACCAGTTGTGCTATCTATAGTTGCTCCAGTCGGTGCGGATAATAAACTATAGGTGAGAGTATCTCCATCTGCGTCAGTCGCTTGTACTTGGTAGAAATAATTTTGAGCATTGCCAAAGTTTATTTCCTCTACGCGATCGCTGTTATTTAATGTCAGATTATATGTAGCAGATGTTGGTATTGAACTCCAGCCATCTTTGGAGACTTGTCTAACTTCATAAGTTCCTGCTTGGAGATTAGTAAATCTATATAAACCCTGTTCTGTCACGGGATTAATGCGACCATTCCCATCTAAATCTACACTGCGAGCGATCTGCGTCGCCACAATTTCACCTGTGGCTGGGTTAACTAACTCAACCGCAAAACCATCTAAACCAGCTTCTTGAGAACGCAGACCATTCCTGTCAAAATCTAAAAAGGCTTGTCCTTCTATTTCCGACAAGCCTGCTTGAGTTGTTCCTAACGGAATTCCCTTGAGTTGTAGGTCGCTGTTGCGAAGAACGGTGTAATCAGTCTCTGGTTGACTGGTAATTTCGGGTGAGCGATTTTGAACCCCACCTCCAGTAGCTACTATGACATTAAACTGACTTGTGGTAATATTCCCAGCTATATCTGTACTAGTTATAACTAACGTGCGATCGCCATTTTGAATACCAGTAAAATCAATGGTTTGGTCAAATACTCCCGCAGCATTAAATGCTAGAGGAATTTCCGATGAATTATCAAATTTATAGCTGAGCGAAGCAATTCCTGAACCTGTTCCGTCAATTGTACCTGTCAGTCTAGCGCCACTTTGCAAAGGAGCAGTATCAATTGGGCTTGCTGGGTTGAGCAGTGGATTAACAGTATCGATTAAGACAGGTAGTGGTGAAGAGACGGGGCTAACGTTACCTACTGTATCAGTGGCGACTGCTGTTAAATTTTGAGTACCATTATTTAACTCTCCTGTAGTAATCTCCCAATTACCTGTGGTATCCGCTGTCGTTTGTCCCAGAAGTACAGAGCCATTATACAGTTGTACCACTGCTCCAACTTCTGTATTACCTATAATCGTGGGAGTACTGTCACGGGTAATGTTGTCACTGTTACTAACACCACTATCACTTTCAAGAGCTAAATCCAAAGTAGGTGCCAGAATTGTACCAACAGGAGTGCCAAATTCATAGCGAAAAACTAAGTCATCGAAATCTTTATCGCCGCCACCTGTTAAATCTTCCCAACCCAATTGATTAAGTGGAAGTTCAACGATATGGTCAAATTCATCTGGGTTTACGCTTGGGAATAAGAAAAAGGCTAAAGGACCTTTACCAATTTCATTTTGGGGATTCTGATTCAAGAACTTCTCTGTTGTCGCATTCTGAATTAAGTAAAAACCGAAAAATACTTGAGATGGAAGTTCTAAATTCTTAACAGCACCTTCAGTTTGACCGCTATTAAATACAATCTGACGAGATGCACTATTTAATGCAGCTTGTGCATAACCCGGATCTGTAGGTAAAAGATTGCCAATTTTTCCTGTAGCATCATCAACAATAAATAACCCTAGTTCATTATTGAAAGCAGCTTCGCGATCGGTCCAAGTAAACTTTGTTGCTACTTTTTGCCCGATTTGTCCTGGAACACTTAAAGCTTGTCTCGATTTACCAATTGTAAATACAACATCATTAAAATCGCGATCGCCTCCTCCTGTCAAATCTTCCCAGTTCAACTGCACCAAAGCATTGGTAGGAATTTGAGTTGAAACATGGTCGAATTTGTCTGGATTGGTATTTTCAATCGAGAAAAAAGCTAACGGTTCTTTTCCTAATTGATTTTGCTGATTAGAATTCAGCCAAGTGTCAGTTGTCTTATCTTGAATGATATAAAAAGCGAGGCGATCTCCTCCTCGAAAAGTTAATTCACGTTTCGTCCCAACCCCTTGACCGCTAGAGAAAATAATTTGTCTAGTAGAACTATTGATAGCAGATCGAGCATATCCTGCTTCTCCTGGCGTAACACCATCAACTCTTCCCAATTCATCCACAATGAAAACACCAACTTCATTATTAAAAGCGGCTTCGCGCTCTGTCCATTTAAAATGAAGTGTAATGGGTTCTCCAATTCTTCCTGGTACAACTACTGTATCCTCAAGCAATTGCTCAATTTCTGGAGTAGATGCTGTCTGAGAAAAAAAGAGATTTTTGTTAATTGTCTCACTTTCTTGGGAAGAAGATGAAGCGGGAAAAGCTATCAAAATATTATCAGAAGAGGCTAAATTTGTGCTTTCTAATTTTCCAACAAGTAATCCATCTTGACGGTAATCAGCAATTGAAGAATTAGACTGTTCCCCTTGATATTGAACCTAAGGTAGTCGTAAGGATTGAATTAAATTAACACTTGTATTTCCCTCTACTTGCCCTCCTATATTTTGACTGTAATCTGGTAGTAGAGAAACGCTCATTCCTACTGCTTCTCTCTTTCCAATCTTGTCTCGATCGCTGAGATTAAGCGGCTGTTCGTCAAATACGGCGATCGCATTACCATCTGTATTAAAATTTTTATTTAGACTATTTTCAAAGCTGTTCATAGTTATAAGACTTTAATTACACTATAGATAGTAAAGACTAGCAACATACCCTTGTGAGAACGAGACATCTAGCTCTCAAAGAGTCATACCTATAGGACATCAATACATTAATTAATTTCAAAAACCTCAAGATTGAAATATTATCAATTTCCGAGACGGCAGCCTAGTAACTAGCTATGTATGGTTTGCTAATACTAACTACACCCTGTGTAGACTTTGTACTGTTTTAGTTATGACATTTCTTCTACGTATGTCTAATGATTTACGAAAACAGATTTTTTGTCTAGTGTTTGTACTGTTAAAAAGCTCAAACATTACTAAAACTTTATATATAATTCTTTTATGTTGAAATTTCAGTAAATATAACTAGAAATAAAGAATATTAGGCTCTTATCTCAATACCACTCAAGTTTTGCTCAAAAAACGAAATTATGTAGTATGCACTACAAAATAAAACCAAAAGGAACATTTTTCCTATCCCATCCAGTCAACTGAGGGATAGCCAACCATAGCTCGTTCTCATCGCGTAAAGTACATATTTATCCGCGTGCATCTGCTACAGGGTGCGGTTCCTTAATTCAAAAACCGCTATAAGCCTCACAGACTGCATCCCTTTTGTAACACTTAACCAAGCCCTATTTTATACTTAATCATTTTTTAAGGTTTTATACTTTATTTTGAGAAAAAAAAGCCATAATGTGTAGGCGTTGCTGTAAGTCGCATTCAAACCACGGCGAGCAAGCAGAATTGTTTTCCTTAAAATTATGAAGCTCGAAACAAATACTTATATTTTAAAGCACCTATTTTTTAATCTTCGCCCACAGAATCTACTTTATACCCTCATCTGTGGACTGTTTGCTGTTTCCACCTTTTTTCCAGAACCAGCAGTTGCCCGCAGTCGTATTAAAAGAGCCATCGAACCTCAAAATAATACTGAGATTAGTGAAAGTTGCAGTAACACTGAGACAGGAATCAGCAATCAATTCTCTCTTGTCGCTAGTAACTTTGCTCTTATGTCTACTGTAGTCAGCCAACCTAAAATAGGGCTGACATCTCTCATTGAGTCTTTAGGTCCATACGTTTTTGCCTTCCTAAATCGAGGCGATGGCATTAGCATTAACGAGCAGGCAAAGTTAGCTAAAGTTCCCATCTTAATGTATCACGATATACTTCCAAAAAAAGAAGTCTTTTTTGATGTGACTCCAGAAGAATTGGAAGCCCATTTCGAGTTACTAAAAGAGAATGGCATGACCCCCATTACTCTGGACCAGTTAGCAGTTCACTTGCAAACAGGAGTTCCTCTCCCGGAAAAACCTGTGCTCCTAACATTTGATGATGGTTACGGGGGACATTACGAATACGTTTATCCTTTACTCAAAAAGTATGGCTATCCTGCTGTTTTCTCCATTTACACCAAAGGAGTTGGCAATAATGTCGGTCGAACTCACGTCAGTTGGGAACAACTCAAAGAAATGGCAGCCGATCCTTTGGTAACAATTGCTTCTCATAGCGTTAGCCATCCACGTGACTTAACAGTTCTACCACCAGAAGAAATCAAAAAAGAAGTCGTAGAATCCAAAGCTATTCTTGAGTCTAATTTGGCTATCCCCATTCGTTACTTTACTTATCCTGAAGGAAAATATGATGCCCAAGTTGCAAATGCAGTACATGAGGCAGGATATCAGCTAGCACTGACTATGAGTAATACTGACGAGAAATACGCTGGCGCATCAGAAAGTTTGTTGGCAGTTTCTCGCTTTGGTCAATCTAGAATTAAAGAAGTAATAACCGAAGCTTGGGGTGGTCCCAAATTGCCCAGTTGGAAAATCGGTTTTGACTTCACCAGCCCCATACAAAAAAATGATGTCAATATTGACAAAATTCCCTTAGTCTTAGTTTCTGGCGGTAAACCAATCACCATTCATGCAGATAGTCGCTATCAAGTAGCAGAAATTTTAAATAAGAGTGGTACTAATGCTGTTGCTGCTATAGATGGGGGCTTCTTTTCTTTAAAATTCTTAAACTCTAATGTCATGATTGGACCAGTCTACAGCCAGAGTACAAAACAATTTATTCCTGGCAGTGCTTGGGATATTCAAAAAATAGGCGGACGCCCTTTAGTCCTAATTAGTCCTCATGCAGTGCGTTACATTCCTTTTGATTCAACAAAGCACAATACTTTGGAAGGGATAAAGGCTGAAATGCCGGATGTGACTGATGCTTTTGTAGCAGCAGCGTGGTTGGTCAAAGATGGTCAGCCTCAAGAAGCAAGTACCTTCAATGGTTTGTATGGTTTTGACATACCTCGACATCGAGCTTTCTGGGGCATTAACCAAAACAAACAACCTACTATTGGCGTTTCTTTGGAGTCTGTAGACTCTGTATCTTTGGGCATTGCACTTGTTAAAGCAGGGTTGCAAGATGCTGTCATGGTTGATTCCGGTCAAAGCGCTGCTTTGGTTTACCAAGGGGAGTCTCTAGTCCGTTACGAACCGCGCCCCGTACCTCATGCAGTTGCACTTTTACCATCCGCATCAGTAAATAATAACCCTTGTGTTCTCGTACAAAATAAAACAAAAAACCGGGGAACTTAATAGTTGTAGGGCAGGCATCTTGTCTGCTCAAATAGAACAATTCGTGTTGCCCGTTCTACGTAGCGAAGGTGACCTCCTATGAAATGGTATTATAGCGTTCTATCAGCCTTCTCCAAGCAATCCTTTAATTTCTCTGCCACTACCCGTACATGAGGTTCCTTGAGCAAGGTAAAGTGAGAGCCGGGAATGTGATGCAGATCTATTGCGCTAGTAATTAGATTGCCCCAACCTAATAGCGGATCGGTTTGAAAACCAACAAATGCCTCTTGTGCATCTCGAGAGCGATCGTCAGTTCGTAAGAGGGTGATTCGACCTGGATAAGGTTGGAAAGTATAGGTTTCCCAAGCCTGCTTATTAACGATAAGGATGTCGTTTTCAGTCTCAGTTAATGGTTGGGTTCTTCCCAAAAAACTAGTGTATTTCTCTGTAATATAGGACTTGCCCCACTTGCTCCAACTCGCAAGTTTTTTACTGAGGTAGTCGGGTCCAAATTGGCAAAAATTATTTATATGTATAAAAATCCGTTTTTGGAACGGCAATCGCTTTGTATAACCTCGAACACTACTATCCAAAATTGCGATCGAACCCACTTGCTGACCTTGTCTGCGAAGTTGTTGAGCCATTTCATACGCAATAACACCCCCCAAGGAAAACCCACCAAGAAAATAAGGACCATTCGGTTGAATCGTCTGAATTTCTTTGATGTAAAGCTCTGCCATGTCTTCAATCCGGGTTAAGGGAGGCTGTGTTCCATCAACTCCAAGTGATTGTAGCCCGTAAAATGGTCGATCGGCTCCAAGAT
Organism: Scytonema hankhaensis NUACC26; assembly: GCF_045865695.1. Lineage (NCBI taxonomy): Bacteria > Bacillati > Cyanobacteriota > Cyanophyceae > Nostocales > Scytonemataceae > Scytonema > Scytonema hankhaensis. Next base: position 2,557 of record NZ_BAACAP010000249.1, on the reverse strand, counting down.
GCATTGCCAAATCGCGGTAACACAAAACATCTCCACCAGCTGGATGAACGCAAAACAAAGGTGGCTTAGAACCATGAGGTTGAATGGGTACAAGGCACAACCAACTGTCTTGTCTCTCTTCGTGCAATTCTGCTAAAACCTGGTTCTCAGTCATTTTATCCTGTATAGAAAGCATTTGGGCAACAGCTTCCACTGTACCGGAAGTGAAAAGGGTAGCAAGCGGCAATTTTTTGCCGAATTTCTGCTCAATTTGTGCGAATAACTTCAAGGCAAGCAAGGAATGCCCCCCGATATCAAAGAAGTTATCCCTGACGCTAATGGGCTTGACAGTTAAAATCTCTTCCCAAATTCCTGTTAGCTGGCGTTCTAACTCATTACGAGGAGCGACAAAAGTGGCTTCCAACTCTTGTCTTACTTCCTGGGGTGCTGGTAAAGCTAGACGATCGACTTTACCATTGTTCGTCAAAGGCAACGCCTCAAGCATGACAAACGCTGCGGGAATCATATGGTTAGACAACTTTTGCTTCAAGAAGTGACGCAAGTCACTGACTGTAGTCGCTTGGTTTTGATTTGGAACAACGTAGGCTACTAAACGTTTGTCGCTTTGAGTATCTTGACGAACAATGACTGTAGCAGATTGTATGGCAGAATGTTGGCTGAGTACTGCTTCTATTTCTTCCAACTCTATACGGAAACCCCTGATTTTGACTTGACGATCGATACGTCCAACAAACTCAATGTTCCCATCTGGGAAATAGCGCACTAAATCCCCGGTTTTATACAGTCGCGCTTGGTCTTCACGACTAAAAGGATTGGGAATGAATCTTTGCGCCGTCAATTCTGGACGCTTGAGGTATCCTTTAGCTAAACCAGGACCTCCAATATACAATTCACCTATGACGCCAATGGGTACGGGTTGGAGATAGCGGTCAAGAATGTAAGTTTGCGTGTTGGCAATGGGGCGACCAATCGGGATTGTTGCTCCTTCCGGGACGCTTTGAATTAAGTACCAAGTCGAAAAGGTTGTACACTCTGTCGGTCCATAAACATGAAGCAGTCGTTGGGGTGAACCGTTTTTCAAAATCGCTTTGACGCTGCTAGGATCGACCGCTTCGCCACCAAACAAAAGATAACGTATGTTTTTGAAAGCATCAGGGACAACACTTGCTAACTGATTCAATAAGGCTGTTGTCAGAAAAAATGCTCCTGTAAAGCCGCATCTACCGGATAATTCTCAAACACCACAATACTTTCAAACAACGGTAGCCCTCGCGGCACGTCACTCATCCGTTGAATCTCTACCAGTGGAGTGTACTCGTAGGTACTAATTTCAACTTGTTGCTTGTGTATTTCCTTGAGCCAATGTAGAACCGTGTCTTCATCTTTGACTCCTACCCGCATCGGTAGAGTATTGATAAATAGCCCAACTATCGACTCCACACCTTTGATGGCGGCTATACGACCTGAGACAGTCACGCCGAACACCACGTCGGTTTCGCCACTGTATCGCAAAAGCAGTAAAGCCCAAGCTGCTTGCACTAAGGTGTTCAACGTCAGTTGATGCATTCGTGCGAACGATACTAGCGAGGAAGTGACTGTTGGGGTTAGCGTCAGAATCTGCTCGCTGTAGCTACTTGAGCTTTGTTTTCCAGACAAACTATGATGTGGTTTATCGACTACTAGGGGCGTCGGTGCTGTTACACCGTGAAGTGTTTGCCGCCAAAATTGTTCGGCAGTTTCCAACTTCTGCTTCTGTAACCAGACAATGTACTCCCGGTAAGAACGGCTTGGTGGCAGTTGTAATTCTTTCCCCACAGTCAATGCTTCGTAATAGCTCAGCACTTCGGTGAAGACCAACGGTAGCGACCACCCATCTAGAAGTATATGGTGATAACTCCAGACAAATTGGTAGACATCAGAAGACGTTTGAATGAGAGTCAGACGCATCAGTGGTGCTTTAGACAGTTGAAAGCCACGTTGGCGATCGCACTCAAGAAAGGTTTGTAGTTGCTGTTGCTGCTCCTGTGGAGATAGCTCGATCCAAGAATAAATCTCCAATGGTAGTTTAACTTGCCGATATACGACCTGTAGCGGCATATCTTCTGTCAAGTTGTACGAACCAATGTGAGCCATACTCGCTGCTCTATTGTAAGTACAAGCACAAACACTTTATTTTATACGAAGCTGTTTTTTTAAAATATATCAATTATTACACGTTCTAACTAGGTTAAACACAAAAGATATTAAGATTGGATGAACTAAATAAAACAAAAAACCGGGGAACTTAAGCGCTACCCGGTTGAGTCTCATTAATACTAGAATCCTCAGTGATGTAGGGACACAAGCAAAGTATGTGTCCCTTTTTCCCTTTATGTCTTTAATTAGACAACGGCAGCTTTCTTTGTAACGGCGTTGAGTTCACCCTTAGCATATTTAGCAGCAAAATCTTCAAGAGAAATTTGCTTAATCTTGCTAGCGTTACCAGCAGTACCAAATTGCTGATAGCGATCGCTACAAACCTTCTGCATATATTTAATAGAAGGCTTGAGGAAGTGAC